>JANNMP010000434.1:0-12616 GCA_031398015.1 Burkholderiaceae bacterium | reverse complement strand
CGCTGGACCACGTCAAGGGCTACACGCTGGGAAGCCCGTTGATCGGCTTCCGTGCGCTGACGCCCGAAGGGCGTGAAGCGGCTGCCATCGAGTACCGAAAGGGCTTCAAGATCAATCCGATCTGAAGCCGGCGTCAGCGCGCGCAGGGCAACCTGCGCCACCCAGCGCGGGCCGCCGCAGGCCCGCGCTGGCACCCTGCCCACGTTGTCAAGAGGACAGTCATGTCGGAGAAGAAGGTGCACACCGTCCGCTTCGAGCCGGTCGGTGTCGAGATGGAGGTCCAGGAGGGCGAATGGATCCTCGATGCAGCGTTTCGCCAGGGCATCGCCGTGCCGCACGGCTGCCGCGAAGGTCAATGCAGCAGTTGCAAGTGCCTGCTGATTGACGGTGAGGTCGAGGTGGAGAGTTATTCCACCTTCGCGCTGGCCGACTACGAACGCGAGACCGGGCACATCCTGCTGTGCCGCAGCTATGCATTCAGCGACCTGACGGTGGAGCTGCTGAACTTCGACGAAGACCTGATGCGCCGCGCGATCGCCGTCAAGACCCATGGCGGTGCGCTCACCAACGTCACCGCGCTGACCCATGACACACGCTTGCTCGAAGTCCAGCTGGATCGACCACTGAAGTTCTGGGCCGGACAGTATGTCGAGGTCGGCGTGCCGAGTGCAAATGACGGCGCAGGCGTGACACGCTCGTATTCGATGGCCAGCACGCAGCGCACGCCGACCAAGCTGCAATTCATCATCCGCAAGTACCCTGACGGCGCCTTCTCGTCCTTGGTCGACACGGCATTGAAACCTGGCACTGCAGTGACGATCAAGGGGCCGTTCGGGAGTTGCTTCAGGCGCGAAGGCCGCCCCGGGCCGATGGTGCTTGTCGGCGGCGGCTCAGGCATGTCGCCACTGTGGGCAATTCTGCAAGACCACATTGAAAGTGGCGAGCAGCGGCCGATCCGGTTCTTCTACGGTGCGCGCACGCGCAAGGATCTGTTCTTTCTGGATGAGTTTGCTGCGGTGGCAGCCAAGCTCACTGACTTCGAGTTCATTCCGGTGTTGTCGCAAGCCACTGCTGATGATGGGTGGAGCGGCGAAACCGGCTTTGTGCATGAAGTGGTCGAACGCATGCTGAGCGCGCAGCCCCTGCGCGGCGAGATCGACGCCTACACCTGCGGGCCACCGCCGATGGTCGATGCAGTGCTGCCGGTGCTGCAGCGCCTGGGCGTCGCGCTCGACCACACCCACGTTGACAAGTTCATCCCGGCGAGCCTTGCACCGCCAAACCTCGTTCATTGACCCTGTTAGGAGACAAGACCATGAGCAATGCCACGACTGCCCCGAACGCCGTCCCTGCCTACACCCCGGTGAACTCCGGCGCTGCCGGCGCCGCCAAGTTTGCAGGCTCGGACAGCCGCAAGTACAACTACTTCACGCCCAAGGGCCGCAAGGCCTCGCACTACGAGGACATGACCCTCGATGTGCAGCCAGACCCGAAGCGCTATTTGCTGCAGGACTGGATCATCGCTTTTGCCGACGGCACGCCAACCTACTCCGAAAAGTGGACTGCCGCGCTGTCCAGCGATTGGCATGCCTACCGCGCGGTGGACGAAGAATGGGAGCGCACCCACTACCAGCGCCAGTCCACCATCGTCGGCATGATTTCGCAGGCGGTCGAGAACGGGCGCCGGTCAGGCGCACCAACCCGCTTCGACAAGGCCTGGGTCAAGGTGCTGGAGAAGCACCTGGGCGCCTACAAGCACGCCGAGTTCGGGCTGGCCACATCGCTGATGCATGCCCAGCGCTACGGCTACACGCAGATGGTCAATTCGACGATCCTGACCAATTCGTCGTACAAGTTCCGCTTCTCGCAGGACCTGACGCTGTACCTGGGCGACATCGGCCTGGACATCGCCGGATTCGATGCCGAAGTCGGCAAGAAGCACTGGCTTGAAGACCCGATCTGGCAGCCGACCCGCCAGTTGGTCGAGACCATTGGTGGCGCTGAAGACTTTCTCGAGAAGTACTTCGCCGTCAACATCGTGTTCGAACCGCTGGTCGGAGAGCTGTTCCGCAGCGGCTTCGTGATGCAGGCAGCCGCGTCGCAGAACGACTTCATCACGCCCACCGTGGTGTCGTCTGCCGAAGGTGACTACCAGCGCAACCTGGCCAACACGGTCGAGATGCTGCACATGCTGGTCAGCGACAGCAAGCACTCGGCGCACAACACGGCGCTGTTCAACACCTGGCTCAACAGCTACAGCGCTCTGGCCGTGCAAGCAGCCAAGAACCTGCAGCCGATCTGGTCGCTTCCGCACGTCAAGGTGGCGCAGTTCAAGGATGCCTATGCCGCATCGGTCGACCGCGTTCAAAACATCGCCAATCAGCTTGGGCTGACGATGCCGGCGTCGATCACCGCCTGAGGCGCGCAGCACGCCGCCTCGCCCCGTCGCAACCCGCCACTGCTTCGCCCACCGCCACATCGACAAGGACCAACCATGTCATCCCACACAGACAACATCTTCAAAGCCATCAAGGACATCGAGTTCAAGGACACTGTTTCGCACCAGTGTGGCGTCACCTTGAATGACAGTGTCGAGGCCCGGGCCATTGCCGAGCTGATGTCGCGCAAGCCCGGCATCACCGTCACCTACATGCCGGCGATGATTCGCATCGACGGTGACGGCAAGATCGAGTTCAAGATGAACGAGATCGCCGAAGAGCTGGGCCGCGAGATGACCACGCACCTGTTCGAGATCTCCACCTCGACCCACTACGGGCGAATGGTGATGGTCGACGAGAACACGATGGTGCTGTTCGGCGACATGAACGCCGCCATGTCTTACGTCGCCTACGCCTGAGGACGCCACACCATGTTCAAGACCGCATCCGGTGAAGAGATCTTCGTCATCGACGGGCACGTGCACAACTGGGACGCCACCAAGGCCAACCAGAAGAACGTGCACGGCGAGCAGTTCATCAACTGCTTCTTTGCATACCACTCGTTCCTGAGCCCCAAGGAGAAGCTGTGGACACGCGAGAAGTTCGACCAGTATGGCGGCGAGCAGCTCTACCAGGACTTGTTCGTTGACGGCCCTGACGACATGGCGATCTTCCAGCCGACGTACCTGAAGGACTTCTACGTCAATGGCTTCAACACCACCGAGCAGAACGCGGTTTTGAAGGCCAAGCACCCGAACCGCTTCATTTTGAACGGTGCGTTCGACCCACGTGACGAGGCAGCAGGCCTGGATGCGTTTGAAGCGCTGGCGGCCACGCACAAGCTCAAGGGCGTGAAGCTCTACACCGCGGAGTGGAAGGGTGCCAGCCGTGGCTACAAGCTCAGCGACCCATGGGCCGAGAAGTACCTGGCGCTGGCCGAGAAGCTGGGCGTGAAGAACATCCACGTCCACAAGGGACCGACGATCCTGCCGCTGGACCGCGACGCCTTTGATGTGGCCGACATCGACATTGCCGCAACCAACTTCCAGGGTCTGAACTTCATCGTCGAGCACTGCGGCCTGCCACGGCTGGATGACTTCTGCTGGATCGCGACCCAGGAAACCAATGTGTACGGCGGTCTGGCGGTGGCGCTGCCCTTCATCCAGAAACAGCCCAAGTACTTTGCGCATGTGATCTCGCAGCTGCTGATGTGGCTGGGCCCGGACAAGCTGCTCTACGGCAGTGACTACGGCATCTGGACACCCGACTGGATCGTCAAGGCGTTCATGGACTTCGAGTTGCCCGAGGACCTGAGCAAGGAGACTGGTGCAGTGCTCGACCTGGACGCCAAGAAGAAGATCCTCGGCCTGAATGCTGCCCGCCTGTACGGCATCGACATCGAGGCGCAAAAAAACCTGCTCGCCCCCGAGCAGGCCAGGAATGCCAAGGCGCCCAGCAGCAACATCACGCTGCAGCAGGTTGCCGAGACAAGCTGAGCGCCATGGCTGCCGACCGCGTCAGACCCGACCACGCCGCGCAGGTGCAAGCCTGCCTGGCCACGGTGATGGACCCGGAGCTTGACGAATCGGTGACGGCGCTTGGCTTCGTCACCGCAATCGATCTGCCCGGTGGTGGCGAAGTGCGCATTGGCTTTCGGCTGCCGACCTATTGGTGCGCTGCCAACTTCGCCTTTCTGATGGCCGACGACATGCGCCTTGCGATCCAGGCGCTGCCCTGGGTGACCAAGGTGCAAGTGCAGTTGCACGACCACATGTACGCCGAGGCGATCAACAACGGCGTGGCCGAAGGTGCCGGTTTCCAGGCGGCATTTGGCACCGCTGCCGAGGGCGGGCTGGAAGCGCTGCGCACAACGTTTCTGGTCAAGGCGTTTCAGCGCCGGCAGGAAGCGCTGTTGCAGCACCTGCTGGACACGGGCCATGCAGCGGCAACGCTGCTGGCGCTTGACCGGGTGGCACTGCAGGGCCTGGTGACGGACGCCGAAGGCGAGCGCCTGACCGAGCGCTACCTCGAACGGCGCGACCAGGCGGGCGGCGGGGGTTTGGCCTTCGTCGATGCCGATGGCCTGGCCATTGCAGTGCAAGCGCTGTCCGGCCATCTGCGCGGCTTGCGCCGGGTTGGTGTCAACGCTGAGTTCAACGGTGCGCTTTGCCGCGGTTTGCTGGCCGTGCGTGACGGTGACGTTCAAGCCCAGCCGATTCACATCGTGCGCAGGGCGGTCGAGCAACCCCTGGTGTCGTGAACCGTTTGACGTCCAACAACCATGAAGGAGACAAAAATGTCCGTGCTCATCGCTCTCGCTGTTTCGATCGGCGCACTTGCCGTGGTGGCAACCTGGCTGGCCCTCGGCCCGCTGGCTGCACTCAACGTTCAGATCTGGCAGGTCTTCATTGCCTGGGCCTGCTACTACCACTGCGGTGGCAAGACCGACGGCGCGCAGAAGACCGTGGTCTGCATGGCATTCGGCGCAGTGGTTGGCATGCTGTCGGTGCTGCTGATCGGGCAGCTTGGCATGCTCGGCGTGATGGCGGCCCCAGTGGCGGTGGGCATCGGTGCCGCTGCCATTGTGCTGGCGGCCCACATCGGTGTGTTGGCAACCATTCCAGCCTCCGTCTACGGTTTTGCGTCGATCGCCGGTCTGATTCTGTTGAAAGGGCTGGCACCGATGGACGCAGTCTTGCCGACGATTGCGTCGCTCGTCATTGGCGCGGCATTCGGCTGGCTCTCAGAGCAGGTCGCCGGCAAGTTGACGCGCAAACTGACCGTGCCGTCCGGTGCCGCCGCTGTGCCCGCACCTTGAGGAACATGCCGAGGGTCTGCCTGCGTCACCACGTCACCACGTCACCACGGCTGCAAACGGCTCAATGCGTTTGCAGCCGCGCGACGTGCCGGGTCTTGATGTGCTGACCGCAACTGCCGTCTGAATCCGCCCGCCGCCCACCGCCCGCCGCCCGTCGCCCACCGTTTGCGGGCAGGGCTCGAAGCGGACACCACGGTGGCTGGCGCGTCGGCCTCGTCCGCGCCGCCCCCCTGAAAGCCCGCGCTTCAGGATCGGTCGGCCAGATGGTGGACATGCCCCAGTCTGAGACAGCGCAGGCTGACACAGCGCCGGACAGCGGGGCACACCGCGATGCCGCCCCTGGTCCGAGGCACGCCCTAGGGTGATGGAGCAGTGGCATGCGAATCGCATTGCTCACTGCAACCACCCGGTCGGCGAGACCACCAAAAACTGACATCTGAAAGCGACAAACACCATGCCCAACATCATGTTGCATGACGACGATGCCCGCCAGGCCCTGGGCCGAGGCGTTGCCAAGATGGCGCGTGCCGTGCGCGGCACACTCGGCCCGCGTGGCATGAACGCCATCATCGACCGCCCGATCGGCACGCCGATCATCTCGCGCGACGGCGCCAGCATCGCCGCTGAAATCGAGCTCGAAGACCCGTTCGAGAACATGGGCGCGCAAGTGCTGCGTGAGGTTTCGAAGCAGACCAATGTGGTGGCTGGCGACGGCACCACCACGGCCACGGTGCTGGCCGATGCGCTGGTGCAGGACGGCCTGGCCTGCCTGGCCAAGGGTGCCAACCCGGTCGAGTTGGTCGAGGGGCTGGAATTGGCGGTGACTGAAGTCATTGCTGCGCTCAAGCGAAGCGCCAGGCCCCTGAGTGGCGGCGCCGAATTGCGCGCGGTGGCCATGGTGGCGGCCAACGATGACCCGACCGGCAATCTGGTGGCCGAGGCGCTGGAACGGGTGGGTGCTGACGGCATCGTCGACGTCGACTACGGCACCACGGTCGAGACCCTGCTTGAAATCGTCGAAGGCATGGCGTTCGACCGCGGGTATCTGTCGCACCACATGATCACCGACGTCGAGAAAATGCAGGTGGTGCTCGACAACCCCTACATCCTGATGACCGACATGCGCCTGCTCACGCAGGAAGAGCTGGCGGCGGTGATCACGCTGGTGGCGGGGTCGAAGCGGCCGTTGCTGGTGATTGCCGAAGAGGTGGCACCGGCCTGCGTTGTCGGCCTGCTGTCCTGGCGCGACAAGGGTGGCCCGCCGGTGGCGGCGATCCACCCGCCTGAGTACGGACACTGGCGCAAGGCGGCACTTGAAGACCTTGCCATCCTGACCGGTGGACGGGTGATTGCACGCGACCTGGGTGGCAGCATCGAGACGGTTGAACTGCGTGACCTGGGCAGCGCGCGCCAGGTGCGCATCTCGTCGAACCAGACTGTCGTGACGGCCGGCGCGGGCGACCCCGCCCTGGTGGCTGCACGCCGTGTCCAGGTGGCGCGCCAGCACGAGTTGGCACCCGAGAACATCGAGCGCGACAAGATTCGCGAGCGGCTGAGCAAGTTGTCAGGCGGCACGGCTGTGCTGCTGGCAGGCGGGGCCACCCCGGTGGAGCAGAAGCGCAGGTATCACCTGATCGAGGACGCGATCAACGCGGCGCGCGCTGCCATTGCCGAAGGGGTGGTACCAGGCGGCGGGCTGGCACTTTTGCGCGTTGCAGCTGAACTCGACGGGCTGCTGTCGACCACCGAAGGCCAGGTGCAGCAAGGCGTGAGGCTGCTTCAGCGCGCGCTGCACAAGCCGGCGCACCACATCGCGGCCAACTGCGGGCTTGACCCGGTGGTGGTGATGCGAAAGGTGCTCGACGCCAAGCCCGGCGTTGGGCTCGACGCGCGCAGCGGGCAGTTTGTCGACTTGGTGGCCGCCGGCATCATCGACCCGGTGCGGGTGAGCTACAGCGCAGTGCGCAATGCGGCGTCGGTGGCTGGTCTGATCTTGACGACACAAACCCTGATCGCGAAGAAACCTGACCACTTCGACCCCACTGCCGGTCCGGCAACTGGCGGTGGTGCCGAACTGCTGGGGCGCAAGTGATGCTGCCCGCATTCAGGTTGCGGCGCCTGCTGGGCGCGTTGATCAACGCGGGGGGGCTGATCATCTTGCTTGACCAGACCCTCGCTCACGTGTTGCGCTGACGCACCGCGCAAGGCAACTGCGATGACCAATCTGGAGCAGTCGGTCGACATGCGCCTGCGCCTGTGCCTGCCAGGGCGCTGGCGCGGCTTCGGCTTCATCGGGCCGGCGGCGATGGTCAGCGTCGGCTACATGGACCCGGGCAACTGGGCCACCGATCTTGAAGGCGGCGCGCGCTTCGGCTACCAACTGCTGTGGGTGCTGGTCGCTTCCAACCTGATTGCGATGGTCTTGCAGAGCCTCGCGGCGCGCCTGGGGATTGTCGGCCGGGTTGACCTGGCGCAGGCCTGCCGCGTCCATTACGCGCCGCCAGTGACGCTGGCATTGTGGTTGCTGTGCGAGGTCGCAATCATTGCCTGCAACCTGGCTGAACTGCTCGGCAGTGCGATCGCGCTGAACCTGCTGTTCGGCATTCCGCTGGCCTGGGGTGCGCTCATCACGGGGTTGGACGTGATGCTCATTCTGGTGCTGCAGCATTACGGCATCCGCAAGCTCGAGGCGGTGGTGGCGGTGCTGGTGCTGACGATCGGCGGCTGCATGGCACTGCAGATTCTGCTGGCCCGGCCGGTGTGGACGGATGTGGCCGGTGGGCTGGTGCCGCGGCTGGACGCGGCCAGCCTGTTCGTTGCCATCGGCATCCTGGGGGCGACTGTGATGCCGCACAACCTGTACCTGCATTCATCGCTGGTGCAGACCCGCCGCATCGACAACAGCGACCGCGCCAGGCGCGAGGCCATCCGCTTCAACTTTCTCGACACCGCGCTGGCGCTCAATGTGGCGCTGTGCATCAACGCCGCCATCCTGATCCTGTCGGCCTCAACCTTCTTCGCGCGCGGCATCGAAGTGACCGAGTTGCGCCAGGCGCACGAGTTGCTGACACCGATCCTTGGCACGACGCTCGCATCCACTGCGTTCGCCATCGCGCTGCTGGCCGCCGGGCAGAGCTCGACCATCACCGGCACCCTGGCCGGCCAGGTGGTGATGGAAGGTTTTGTGCGCTTGCGCATCAGCCCACTCAAGCGCGGCTTGCTGACCCGCGCACTGGCCATCGTGCCGGCGGTGGCAGTGCTGTTCTATGCCGGCGAGGGCGGCGTGCTGCAGCTGCTGGTGCTCAGCCAGGTGGTGCTGAGCCTGCAACTGCCGTTTGCGATCGTGCCGTTGATCCGCTTCACCAGTGCCCAGCGCATCATGGGCAACTTCGTCAGCCCGGTGTGGTTGCGGCGTTTGGCCTGGGCCGCCGCGCTGATGATCATCGGCCTGAATGCCTGGCTTGTGCTGCAGGCACTGGAATCTGCCACCACCAATGACAGTGGCAATGCTGCCATCGGCCGCATTGCCATCGGCCTGATGGTCGTGTTCTGCGGCTGCTTGCTCGCCTGGATCGCTTTCGCGCCGTTGCGCTTCACACCAGCAAAACAATGTGTGTCAGCGACCGAAGCGGAGGACAATGCACCAAACCAAGGCACGCAAGTTCCGCAGGCGTCAGACCGCTGAAACCGGGCTGTTGATGTCGGACAAAACTCGGCAGTTGTCTGAGGAGATGACCATCCTGCGCAACGACACGCTGAAGCAGCCAGTGGCCACAGCTGCCGGCACCGGCCAGCTGCCAGTTGCTTTGGAGCCTGCAACCCAGCGCCAGACCCTGGATGCCTGGGAGCGGTTTGTCACGGGTGAGCCGATCGTGGCCACGGCGGTGCCCAAGTTTGTCCTGGCATCGTGGCAGCGCAGCCAGCGACTTGGCGTCGAGCCTCATTCGCGCTTGGCGCCGGTGGCCGCGCGTGGCGATGCGCTGGAGCACCTGCGGCGCCGCAACTCCGACCTGCTTTGGGCCGCCCAGAGCTTGTTTCTGACCACCTCTCATCTGCTGTCACGCTCGGGCACGATCATGTTGCTGACAGACCCCGACGGCGTCGTGCTGGAGGTGGCCGGTGACCCGCGCACGGCAGAGGCGGCGCGTGAGATCCATCTCTTTGCGGGCGGGCACTGGCACGAAGGCGTGGTGGGCACCAACGGCATTGGCACCGCGCTGGCATCGCGCTCGCCGGCGCAGGTGCATGGGGCCGAGCATTACTGCGAAGGCATCAAGGCCTGGACCTGCGCCGCCGCGCCGGTGTTCATGCCGGGAACCGACCAGATCCTCGGCGTGATCGACATTTCGGGCCCGCCTGCCACCTACCAAGTCAACAGCCTGGTGCTGGCCGTCGCTGCGGCACGCCAGATCGAAGCGGTGCTCGCCGAACGGGCCATGCGTGAGCACATGCAGCTGCTCGAGGCCTGTCTGAATTTCGGGGCAGCGGGCGACCCGCTGGCAATGATCGCGCTCGACCGCAACGCCAACTTGATCCACACCCGTGGTGGCGTGCCCGGCACCGAACTGCGCCTGGGCACCCGCATGCCAGGCATCGAGGCCGGGCGCAAGGTCGAAGAGTGGGGGCGCCGCCTGCCAGAGGGGCTGCGGCCTGAATGGCTGCATCCGGTGCGCGTCGAAGGCAGCACCATCGGTGCCTTGCTGGTCGTTCCCAGGCGCGCGCCCAGCGCACCGGTGTCGCCGTCGCCGCTGGCCAAGGCGGCAGGTGCCTACGGGCCATCCAAGGTTTTTTCGCCGGAGTCGCCGCTGGCGCGCGCAGCCGGTGCCTACCGTGCGGCCGACGGCAGCAGCATCGGCTCTGAAGCAAACCCCACCCGCAGCGGCTTTGACAGCCTGATCGGTGAAAGCCCGGCATTGTGCGGCACGATCGAGCGGGCACGCCAGCTCAGCGGCCGCCGGGTGACGGTGCTGATCCAGGGCGAGACAGGTGTGGGCAAGGAACTGTTCGCACGTGCCATCCATGGCGATGAATCGCACAACGGCCCCTTTGTCACCTTCAACTGTGGAGCAACCTCGAAAGAGTTGATCGGCAATGAGCTCTTCGGTCATGTGCGCGGTGCCTACACCGGCGCCACCAACGAAGGCCGCGCCGGCCGTTTCGAGGTTGCGCATGGCGGCACCTTGTGCCTGGACGAGATCGGTGAGCTGCCGCTGGAGCTTCAGCCCGTGCTGTTGCGTGTGCTGGAAGACGGCATCGTCTGCCGCCTCGGTGACGCCAAGGCGCGCCGTGTCGATGTGCGCCTGCTGGCGATGTCCAACCGCGACTTGCTCGAAGAAGTCGGTGCCGGGCGGTTCCGGCGCGACCTTTACCACCGCATCAGCGTCACCCGCGTCCGGGTGCCGCCGCTGCGTGAGCGCGGCGCGGACATTGATTTGTTGACCGAGCACTTCAACCACCGCGTGGCGGCACGCCACAGCGTCGCAAGCCGCAGCTTCGGCCCGGACGTGCAAGCCCTGTTGCGCGCCTATGCATGGCCAGGCAACGTGCGTGAACTGCGCAACGTTGTCGAGAGCCTGCTGCTCACCTCGAACGACGAGGTGGTGCGAATTGAAGAGTTGCCCGCAGAACTGCTGGCTGCGGTCGGTGCCGCACCTTGCGTGCCCGGCGCCGCAGCTGCAACCAGTCTGGAGGAGTCCGAGCGGCTGGCCATCGTGCATGCAGTGCAGCGCATGCACGGCAATCTGGCGCAGGCCGCGCGCTCACTCGGCATCTCGCGCAGCACGCTGTACCGCAAGGTCGAGCGCTACCACCTGGAGAAGATCGTGCGCGTCAGTGACGATGCCGACCAGGCCGGTGGGCAGTTGCCCGATGCTGACAGCACGTAGCCGCGTCGGGCAGCAGTTGGCGCTTCAGACGTCAGGCCGGTGCAGCGGATACACCGCCACCACTTCATCGTCGTCCATCTCACCGTTCGGCTCGAACCCGAGGCCCAGGTAGAACGGCTCGGGCCCGCCCGGCGCGGCCACCCAGGAGGTGTAGAACGACTCGATGCCCGGCCGGCTGCGCACATGGGCGACGACCAGCCGGATGACTTCACGCCCGACGCCACGGCGCTGGAACCTGGCATCGATCATCAGCCGCCACAGGCCGATGCGCGGCGCGGCGGGCGGGTCGGGCCGCAGCGATTCATCGGCCAGCATCACAAAGCCGGCCAGTTCCTCGTCGACGACCACCGCGCGGTACCAGGCCTCGCTGCTGAACAGCGCCTGCGCCAGCGAGACCGCATTGGGCGCCACAAAGCCCTGCTGCGCCGGATGCACCGCCAGCTTGGTGACGGCGCGCACGGTGTCGCTGGTGATCTCGCGCAGGCTGACTTGCACGGCGCAACTCACTTTGCAGGCATCACCGGCGGTGCACTCTTGTCCTTGATGAGGACCACCAGAAACTTGGCCGGCTTGGTCTTGCTGGCGTTCCTCGACACGCTGTGCACGTCACTGGGGTTCTCGTAGAAGGTCTGGCCGGGTTTCAGCGTCACCGGCTTGCCACCTTCAACCTGCATCACCACCGAGCCTTCGAGCATGTAGACGAACACATGCGCGTTGTGCCGGTGCGCGGTGGAGGCTTCACCGGGCTTGTACGACACGGTGAGCACCACGCCCTCTTTGCCGGCCAGGCCCGCCAGGTCTTGGGCCATCAGCGGCTTGACTTGCTCGGCCAGTGCCGCTGCCGGCAGCAACAGCAGCCCAGCCACGGTGGCCACCAGCGCGGCCCGTTGATCGATTGCCATGCTGTCTCCTTCGCCTTGCTGCAACAGCGGCCGAGTGTAGGCCGGCACCCACGCAACCAGAAGCGATCAGGTCACCGGCGCCGGGTTGAACAGCACCAGCGCGTTGTGCAGCTTCCAGTGCTCGGCCCAGGTCTTCTTGCGGCCGCTGGCCACGTCCAGCATCAGCTCGAACAGTTGCCAGCCGACCTGCTCGATGCTGGCCGTGCCGTCGGCGATGGTGCCGGCGTTGATGTCCATCAGGTCATGCCAGCGCCGCGCCAGGTCCGTGCGGGTGGCCACCTTGATCACCGGCACCGCCGCCAGGCCGTAGGGCGTGCCGCGGCCGGTGGTGAACACATGCAGGTTCATGCCGGCAGCCAGTTGCAGCGTGCCGCAGATGAAGTCACTGGCCGGCGTGGCGGCAAAGGTCAGGCCCTTGGCGCGCAGCTTCTCGCCCGGTGCCAGCACGTTGCTGATCGGCGCGCTGCCCGATTTCACGATCGAGCCCATCGCCTTCTCGACGATGTTCGACAGCCCGCCCTTCTTGTTGCCGGGTGTGGTGTTGGCGCTGCGGTCGGCGCTGCCGCGCTTCAG
>JANNMP010000406.1:0-14563 GCA_031398015.1 Burkholderiaceae bacterium | reverse complement strand
GCCCATGATGCGCGGGCAACGCGGGTCGAGCTCCATGCGTACCGGCACATGGGCGGCGTTGTCGCTCTCGTAGAGCTGCAGCACGTCGGCCACCAGGGTGTTGAGGTCCAGCGCCTTGAGTTCGGCCGCGGGCAGGCGGGCGTAGTCGCGGAACTCATCGACCAGCTGTTTCATCGCCTGCACCTGGGCCACGATGGTGGCCACGCTGCGGCCCAGCATGGCGCGGTCGCCCTCGTCGGCCAGCTTGGCCGTCAGCTTGTGCTCCAGCCGTTCGGCGCTGAGCTGGATGGGCGTCAGCGGGTTCTTGATCTCGTGCGCCAGCCGGCGCGCCACCTCGGCCCAGGCCACGCTGCGCTGGCCCGACACCACCTCGGTGATGTCGTCGAACACCAGCAGGCGGGCATCACCGGCCAGGCTGGCGCCGCGCAGCAGCAGGTTCAGGCTGTCGCCCTGGCCTGGCCCGGCGCCCAGGTGCAGCTCGAACGCGTCTTGCCAATGGTCACGCTCGCCGTCCTCGGGGCTCAGGCGGTGCAGCTCACTGCGCTGCCACACGGCTGCGCCAAACTCGGCCAGGCCGGGCACCTCGTCGAGCCTGCGGCCGCGGTAGGCGCTGAGCGGCTGGCGCAGGATGCGGGTGGCGCCGGGGTTGACGGTGTCGATCAGGCCCTGGCGGTCGAACACGATCACGCCGGCGCTCAGGCTGTCCAGGATGGTCTGCAGCCGCCCGCGTGCGCCTTCGAGTTGCGCCACGCCGCGCTGCACCTGGGCGCGGGCGTCTGACAGCTGCTCGGTCATCTGCGCAAAGCTGCGGGTCAGCCCGCCCAGCTCGTCACGCGAGGCAAACACCGGTTTGGCGGTCAGGTCGCCCTCGGCCACCTGGCGCACGCCGTCGGCCACCAGCAGCAACGGGCGCACGATCTGGTTGCCCAGGCTGACGGCCAGCAGCAACGCGCCAAACACCGACAGCACCAATGACAGCGTGAGCGTGCCCACCACCATGCGGCGCAGGCCGTCGCGGGCCAGTGCGCGCTGCTGGTATTCACGGTAGGCGGCCTGCACCGCCAGCGCATTGGCCACCAGCGCGTCGGGCAGCGGCTGCACCAGCATCAGAAAGCGCTCTTCATTGGCCGCCGCCAGGTTGATGTCGGTGTTGGGCACCAGGGCCAGCGCGCGCACCCGGGCGCTGGGGCGGGCGCCGGGCGCGGGCTCGTCGTCCAGGCCTTCAAGCACGGCCATGCTGCGCTGCAGCCGGGCCTGGCGCAGCAGCGCGGCGGCTGGCCGCTCGGGCACCAGGGCGTCGCTGCTGCTGCTGCCGGCCGGCACCTGGCCGCCGGCGCTGGCCAGCACCTGGCCGTTGGCGCCCAGCAGCACCGCATCACGCACGCCCAGTTGCTGGCGGGTGCGCTCCAGCGCCAGTGCGCCGATGGGCTGGCGCGCCTCGGGTGGGCGGGCGTCCAAGGCCCGGGCATCGGCCAGGCGTTCAGCACTGGTGCGGGCCTGCGCTGCCAGGTCGGCCACGGCGGCGTCCAGCGTGCTGCGGCCCAGCGACAGACCGGCGTCCAGCGCCTGGGCCACCTGCACGTCGAACCAGGTGTCGATGCTGCGGGTGACAAACTGGTACGACACGCCGTAGATCAGCAGCCCCGGCACCACCCCCACCAGCGCAAACACGCCCGCCAGCTTGGCCAGCAGGCGGCTGCCGAACTTGCCACGGCGCAAGCGTGTGGCCAGCCGCAGCGCGCCCAGGCCGATCACCGCCAGCAGCAGCAGCGCCACCGCCACGTTGACCCAGAACAGCCACACAAAATGCTGCTCGGCCAGCCAGCCGGTGGTCGACAGGCTCAGCACAAAGGCCAGCACCAGCGCCGCGCCCAGCACCGCCACCGCCGAGACGGCCAAGGCCCAGCGCGCGGCTTTTGTCACTCCACCCTCAAACTGCGTTCAATGCCCAGCTTCCAGTCACCGCCCAGGTCGATCTGCATCGGCTGGGGCAGCTGGCTGTTGTCCAGGTTGAAGCTGAACTCGACATGGTGGCGGCTGCCGGGGTCGAGCTTGTCCAGCTCCACCAGGCGCCAGCCACTGACTTGCGACAGCGGCGCCATCGCCTCCGACAGGCTGGCATAGCCCTGCGACAGCCCACCCAGGCTCAGCCGCCAGCTGGCGGTGAGCGGTTGCCACGACAGCCGCCAGGTGCGGCTGACACGGGCGATGCGCTCGTCGCGCCAGTACCAGCGGTCACGGTAGACGGTGGCGCGGGCATTGAAGTACAGCGGCACGCCGCGCTGCAGTGCGTCTTCGATCGCCGGGCCGAGTGTCAGGCGGGCGCTGAACTCCAGCGCCAGTTCACCATCGCGGCGCAGCAGTTGCAGCTGCTTGAGCTCCACCGCCTGGGCCAGCGCGGGCGCGGGCAGCAGCAATGCCACAGCCAGCCACAGTGCCAGCAACCAGACCAGCGGCATGGTGCCGCTGCAGCGGTTTGCCTGGGGGCGCATGCAGGTCAGCAACGGATGCATGGACTTGCAGCGCATCAGCGGCACAGGCCTTCAGGGTTGGTGGATCAGCGCGTAGAAGAAGCCATCACCGGCAGGGCCGGCGGGGGGGTCGTCGGGATTGTCCGGCACGCCCAGCAGATGGCCGGGTGAGGCGGCCGCCAGCCGGGGCAACGTGGCCGCATGGCGTTGCAAAAAAGCATCGATCTGCAAAACGCCCTCGGCCTTGAACACTGAGCAGGTGGCGTACAGCAGCCGCCCGCCGGGTGCCAGCAGCGGCCACAGCGCGTCCAGCAACTGGGCCTGCACCGCCGCCAATGCGTGCACATCGGTTGAGCGGCGC
This sequence comes from Burkholderiaceae bacterium, assembly GCA_031398015.1. Classification (GTDB taxonomy): domain Bacteria; phylum Pseudomonadota; class Gammaproteobacteria; order Burkholderiales; family Burkholderiaceae_C; genus Pseudaquabacterium. The sequence continues at coordinate 11,731 of JANNMP010000406.1, read as the reverse complement.
AACCAGCGCACGTCGGGGTGGCGGCGCACGATGCCTGATGCCGTGCAAGGGGCGTCGAGCAGGATGGCGTCGAAGCGCTGGCCGTCCCACCACAGCGCGGGGTGGCGGGCGTCGGCGGCTTGCAGGCGCACGTTGCCATCACCGGCTGCACCCAGGCCCAGGCGGCCCAGGGTCTGCTGCACGCGCTGCAGGCGGTGGCCATCGCTGTCGAGTGCCAGCAGCGCGATGTCAGCCCGCTCCAGCAGATGGGCGGTCTTGCCGCCGGGCGCGGCGCAGGCGTCCAGCACCCGCGCGCCGGGCCGCAACGGCGGCAACATGCCGGGGCCGGCACCACCCAGCAACAGCGGCGCGGCGCGTTGTGCCGACAGGTCTTGCACCGACACATCGCCGTCGGCAAAGCCCGGCAGGGCCAACACCGCGCAAGGCGCGTCCAGCACCAAGGCCTGGCCGCCAAAGGCTGGGTCGGCGAGCCACTGCGCGTCGAGGCCGGCGTCGGCCAGGCGCTGCTGGTAGGCCTCTGCCGTGCCACGCCGGGCGTTGACGCGCAGCACCATCGGCGCAGCGGCATTGGCTGCCTGCATCAGTGCGCCGGCCTGGGCCGGCCAGTCCTGCTGCAGGCGCTGCACCCACCAGGCGGGGTGCTGGTGCAGCGCGGCGCTCTGCAAGCGGGCCTGGGCCAGCAGCGCATCTTTCTCGCGCAGAAAGCGGCGCAACACCGCGTTGATGAACTTGGCCGCTGCCGGTGTGCGCGCCCGCGCGGCCGTCACCGCTTGATCGACCAGCGTGTGCTCGGCGTAGGCCGGCGGGCTGCCTGTGGGCCACAGCAGCGCCAGCGCGCTGAGCAGCAGCGCATCCACGGCCGGCGGTGGTGTCTTGGGCGCCAGCAGCGTGCGCAGCACCTGGGCGCCGCCCAGCGCGCGCAGCACGGCAAAGCTCAGGGCCTGCGCACCGGGCCGCAGCTCTGCCGGGCAGGCGGCCAGCAGCTCGGTGAGTGAACGCCCGGCACGCACGCCGGCCACTGCGTCGGCCACCTGCTGCAGCAGGCGGTGCAGCGGGGGCGACGGGGCATGACCGGGCATCGAATCAGTCTATCCCCGCCCACGCACCCAGGCGGTGCAGCCCGCACAATGGCCAGCCCTGGAGACTCAAGACACCACACGATCCATGCCGGACGACAACAGCATCTTTCGCAGCGACGAAGACCTGGCCCGATTGAGCGCCAGCGAGCGCATCCGCTACCGGCTGGTGGGCGCTGGACAGCGCTACCACGCCAACGACAACATCGCCGACCACATCCGCGACGGTGAGCTGGCCGAGCTGAAGGCCGAGGTGCAGCAGCACATGCAGCAGGTGCTGCGTGCGCTGGTGATCGACACCGACAGCGACCACAACACCCAGGAGACAGCCAAGCGCGTGGCCAAGATGTTTCTGGAAGAAGTGTTTCGCGGGCGCTATGTGCCGATGCCGGTGGTCACCGAGTTTCCGAACTTCTCGCGCCTGAATGAATTGATGATCGTCGGGCCGATCACCGTGCGCAGCGCCTGCAGCCACCACCTGTGCCCGATCCTGGGGCGGGTGTGGATCGGCGTGCTGCCCAATGAGCATTCCAACCTGATCGGCTTGTCCAAATACGCCCGGGTCTGTGAATGGGTGATGTGCCGGCCGCAGATCCAGGAAGAGGCGGTGGTGATGCTGGCCGATGCGCTGCAAGAGCGCGTCAAGCCCGACGGCATGGCCATCGTGATGGAGGCTGACCACTTCTGCATGCACTGGCGCGGCGTCAAGGACGACGACACCGCGATGACCAACAGCGTGATGCGCGGCGCGTTTCTGAAAGACCCCAACCTGCGGCGTGAATTCCTGTCGCTGCTGTCGAAGAAGAACGCGGCGTGAGCGCCAACCCAGGAGAGCTGAACATGCTCGTGCGACTGCTGTATGCAAGCCGGGCTGCGGCCCACATCGACCAGGACGCGCTGCATGCCATCCTGCGCCAGAGCAAGGCCAACAACCCCAAGCTGGGCATCACCGGCTTGCTGTGCTGCTCGGGTGGCATCTTCATCCAGGCGCTCGAAGGCGGGCGCGCTGCGGTGAACACGCTGTACCTGAAGATTGCCGCCGATGCCCGCCACAGCGACGTGCTGCTGCTGAGCTATGAAGAAATCGGCGAGCGCCGCTTTGCCGGCTGGGCCATGGGCCAGGTGAACATGGCGCGGCTGAACCCGGCGCTGCTGCTGAAGTATTCGGCCACCGCCGTGCTGGACCCGTACTCGGTGTCGGGCGCGGTGTCGCTGGCGATGTTCGATGAGCTGGTGGCCACCGCAAGCATCATGGCTGAGCGGGGATAGACCTCAACGAGGTCGTCGGTGCGGTGGTGGTCTACAACTTTCCAGCCCGCCCGAACCGCAACAGCGCGCCCAGCAGCCGGGTGGGGAACTGCTGCACGGCCGTGTTGTGGGCGGTGCCGGCGTCGTTGAACACCTGGCGCGCAAAGGCCAGCCGGGGTGGCGAAGCACGCAGCGTCTTCAGCGTGCCGGCCATGGCTGGATCGGCCAGCAGCAGGGGCTGCTGCTCCACCAGCGCCAGCAGGCGCACCAGCACCGCTGCCAGCACCGCGTCGGCCTTGCCCAGATCGGCCACCGCGTCTGCAGCCACGGGGCTGCGGCGCACGGCGTCGGCAGCGGCCAGCACCTGGGCCTGGGCGCTGTCCACCGCGTCCAGCGCCGCCGCTTCACCGGCCAGTGGTTGGCGCGCTTGGCGCAGCAGTGTGGCCACGGCGTCGGCACGCTCTTGCAGCACTGCGTCCACCCCGGCCCAGGCGGCCAGCACCGACGCCTTCAGCGCGGTGGTGCGGTTGTGCGCACCCAACACCCACAAGCCCAGCAGCAGCAGGGCGCCGGCCCACAGCAGCCAGTCGTCGGTCATGCCGAGGGGTTGCTGGGTGGCAGGTTGCTGGCCGGCGCATGGCTGGCCACTGGCACCGCGCCGTCGCGCTGCGCCAGCCAGGCCGCATGGCCGTTGCGCCGCAGCAGGCAGGCCGGGCATTGGCCGCAGCCATGGCCCCAGGCATGCAGCGCGCCGCGCTCGCCCAGATAGCAGGTGTGGGTGTGGGCAACGATCAGCGCGGTCAGCGCGTCGCCGCCCAGTGAATCGGCCAGCGCCCAGGTCTGGGCCTTGTTCAGCCACATCAGCGGCGTCTCCAGCCGCATCGGTGCGTCCAGCCCCAGGCTGAGCGCCACCTGCAAGGCCTTGAGCGTGTTGTCGCGGCAATCGGGGTAGCCGGAGTAGTCGGTCTCGCACATGCCGCCCACCAGCACGCTGGCGCCGCGCCGGTAGGCCAGCGCAGCGGCATAGCCGAAGAACAGCAGGTTGCGCCCCGGCACAAAGGTGTTGGGCAGGCCATTGGCGGCGAACTGGATGGCGCGCTCACTGGTGAGTGCGGTGTCGCTGATCTGGCCGAGCAGGCGCAGATCCAGCATGTGGTCAGGGCCCAGGCGTGGCGCCCAGTGGGGGAAGGCCACCGCCAGCTCGCGCCGCAGCACGGTGCGGCATTTCAGCTCGATGCGGTGGCGCTGGCCATAGTCAAAGCCCACGGTTTCGACATTGGCAAAGTGCTGCAACGACCAGGCCAGGCAGGCGGTGGAATCCTGGCCGCCCGAGAACAGCACCAGCGCCGTGCGGGGGTCGGTCATGCGGCGCTCAACTGCGCACCTCGCCCTGGCCCAGCACCACCCACTTCAGGCTGGTCAGACCCTCAAGCCCCACCGGCCCACGGGCATGCAGCTTGTCGGTGGAAATGCCGATCTCGGCGCCCAGGCCGTATTCAAAGCCGTCGGCAAAGCGGGTGCTGGCGTTCACCATCACGCTGGCCGAATCAACCTCCCGCAGAAAGCGCATGGCATGGGCGTGGTTGCTGGTGAGGATGGCGTCGGTGTGGTGGCTGCCATAACGGTTGATGTGGGCGACTGCCTCGTCCAGGCTGGCCACTTGCTTGATGCTGATCACCGGTGCCAGGTATTCGGCGGACCAGTCGGCCTCGCTGGCGTCGGCCAGCAGCGCGCCGGGCACGGCCTGCAGGATGGCGCGCGCGGCGGGGCAGCAGCGCATTTGCACCCCCTTGGCGGCAAACAGCGCGCCAATGCGCGGCAGAAACGCCGCCGCCTGCAACTCATGCACCAGCAGCGATTCAGCGGCATTGCAGGGGCTGTACTTCTGCGTCTTGGCGTTGTCGGTGACCACCAGCGCCATGTCCAGATCGACCTCGGCGTCGACGTAGACATGGCAGTTGCCGTCCAGGTGCTTGATCACCGGCACCCGCGCCTCGGCGCTGATGCGCTCGATCAGGCCCTTGCCACCGCGCGGGATGATCACGTCCACAAACTCGGCCATGGTGATCAGCCGGCCCACAGCCGCGCGGTCGGTGGTCTCGACCAGCTGCACCGCGTCGGCCGGCAGGCCGGCGTCCAGCAACGCAGCCTGCACCAGGCGCCACAGTGCCAGGTTGCTGTGCAAGGCCTCGCTGCCACCACGCAGGATGGCGGCATTGCCACTCTTGATGGCCAGGCTGGCGGCTTCGATGGTCACATTCGGCCGGCTTTCATAGACCATGCCGAACACGCCCAGCGGCACCCGCATCTGGCCCACGCTGATGCCGCTGGGCCGGCGCTTGATGCCGGTGATCTCGCCCACCGGGTCGGGCATCGCGGCCAGTTGCTCGCAGCCCTCGGCCACGGTGGCAATGGTCTCGGGCGTGAGCTTGAGGCGGTCAAGCAGCGGCGTGTCCAGGCCAGCGGCGCGGGCGGCGGCCAAGTCCAGCGCATTGCTGTCGGCCAGCGCCGGGCCGGCATCGCGCAGGCGCTGCGCCAGGCGGCGCAGCGCCTGGTTCTTGGCCGCCGTGCCGGCTGCTGCCATGGTGGTGGCAGCAGCGCGTGCTGCCGCGCCCACCTGGGCCATGTAGGCGGGGATGTCGGTCGGGTTCATGTCTTGATTTTCCCTGAACACGCGCCAGATGCGTCGGGCTGGTTGCTGGGCCGGGCCGCCCAGCGCCTGGGTGCACGACAGAATGCGGCCCACAACAAGCCCGGAGGGGGCAAACCACATGCGCTACTTGATGATCACCTTGCTGGCCGCCGCCGGCCTGCTGGCGGGCTGCGACGAGCAGCGCGCCACCAAGCTCGAAGAAGGCGTGTCCACCGAGGCCGATGTGCGCAAGCAGTTCGGCGAGCCCAGGCAGATCACCGAGCGCGCCGATGGCAGCAAGCTGCTGGCCTACCCGCGCCAGCCCGAGGGCTGGACCAACTACGAGATGGAAATCGACGCTGACGGCAAGCTGGCTGCGCTGCGCCAGTTGCTGACGCCCGACAACTTTGCCAAGGTCCAGCCCGGCATGGACCAGGCCCAGCTGCGCCGCCTGTTGGGCCCGCAGGCGCGTGAGCTGCGCTACGCCACCCAGCCCGGCCAGACCGTGTGGCGCTGGCATGTGATGCGCGGGCAGGACAAGAAGGTGTTCGACGTGGTGTTCGACAGCGGCGGCAAGGTGCTGTCGAGTGCCATCGCCGACGATGAGCGGCAGACCATGCCCGGCGGCAAGTGATGTCCAGGGCTTGAGGCCGGGTCATGTGGCAGGGCCATGTGACCTCGTCTAGTGCCCAGCCTTCAGGCCAGCCGCGCCAGCAGCGCCAGCCACAGCGGCGCGGTGACCACAAAGCCCAGCGTCGACAGCACGATGGCGGTGGTGGCTTCGGCCTCTTGCGTGCGGTAGCGCTGGGCAAAGATCAGCGCATTGCTGCCAGTGGGCAGGCAGGCCATCAGCACCAGCACCTGCAGGGGCAGGCCCGCCAGGCCCAGGCCCCAATGCGCCACCAGCAGCACCACGGCCGGCAGCAGCAGCAGCTTCTGCAGTGACACCGTGATGGCGCCGCGCACCGAGCGGCGCACCGTGGCAGCGGCGGTGTAGGCCAGGGTGATGCCGATCAGCACCAGGCACAGAGGCGCCACTGCGGTGCCCAGCAATTGCAGGGTTTCGTCCAGCGGGCCGGGCAGCGGCCAGCCGGTGGCCTGCCACAGCGCGCCGGCCACCACCGGCAGCACCACCGGGTGGATCACGGTGTTGCGCACCGTCACGCGCAGTGTGCGCAGCAGGCTGGCGGTGGCGTCGTGCTGGCTGCGCGCACGCGCCAGGTCCAGCTCCACCAGCACCGTCAGCACGCTCAGCAGCACCAGCGCATGCACGCTGACCAGGGCGATGTGCAGGCCCAGCCCGGCCTCGCCGAACAGCGCAAAGGCCAACGGAATGCCGATCTGGATGGAGTTGCCGAACACCGCCGCGATGGCGCGCGCGGCGGGCGCGGCGGCGGCGCGTTCACCGGCCTCCAGGTCGGCGGCCATCGGCGCGCCGCGCTGGGCCAGGCGGTGGCCGGCGTAGACCAGCAACAACACGGCCACCACCGGCAGGTAGAACGCCAGCACCGTGGCCCAGGGCATGGCCGACAGGTCGAGCCGGGCGGTGGTGCGGAACAGCAGCGCCGGCACAAAGATGTAGAACGCGGCGTTGCTGAGCGTGCGTGCCGGGTCGAGCGCGCCCACTGGCTCGCCCAGCCAGCGCATCCGCCCAGCCACCCAGCCCAGCGCCACGGTGCAGAAGATGCCCAGCAGCTTGTTCAGGACGATCAGCGACATGGCGTGCCGGCCCGCCCAAGCAGCTTGTTCAGGCGGCCCTCTTGCGTGCCGGCGGCTTCTTCGCAGCTGCTTTGGTTGCCACTTTGGCGGCGGCCTTGGCCGGCGCAGCCTTGGCTGGCGCAGCTTTGGCCGCAGACGCCGGCTTGCCGTCGCCGCGCGGCGCAAACTCGAAGCCCACTTTGCCCTCGGCGGCGTCCCACACCAGCATGGCCTTGAACTTGCGCTTGGTGCGGTTGCTGACAAAGCCGTCGAGCAAGTCGGTCTTGCCGGTGGCCAGCAGCTTGGTCACCTGGTCATGGCTGACCGGCTGGGTCAGGATGATCTTGCCGGTCTTGAAGTCACAGGTCACCGGCGCGCTCACCGCATGCTGGCAGGCGTAGTTGCTGCCATGCTCATAGACATGGCCCTTGCACTTGGGGCAGGCGCCGAAGCTCGGCTGGCCGCTGAAGTCGATCGCCTCGGCCTCGGCGCCGTCGGCCTTGGCTGCGTCGCCGAAATCGAACTCCAGTTTCCAGTTGCCGATGTCGTCATCGCGCACCAGGCGCAGCTCGGCGGTGAACGGCCAGCCGGCCTTGGAGCGAAAGCCCTCCAGTGGGCCGACCTTCTTGTCACGCAGAAATGCCTGCACCTCATGCAGCTCGAAGCTGCGGCCGGCGGGGATCTTGGTGATCGAAAAGCCGCAACCTTCGGATGAACCGTCTGCACCCGTGCAGGTGAAGCGCCGGTAGTTCTCCTTCACCACCCCACCGCAGTTGGGGCAGGGCTCGGCCAGCGTCGCGTAGTCGCCGGGGATGGTGTCGCGGTCATATTCCTTGGCCTTGCGCACGATGCGCTCGGCCATCGCCGCAATGTCTTGCATGAAGGCGGCGCGGCTCAGGCGGCCATGCTCCATCTCGGCAAGTTGAAACTCCCAGTTGCCGGTGAGTTCGGGCTTGGTCAGGTCTTCGATGGCCAGGCCGCGCAGCAGGGTCATCAGCTGAAATGCCTTGGCCGTGGGGCACAGCTCGCGCCCCTCGCGCAGGATGTATTTTTCGGCGATCAGGCCTTCGATCACCTGGGCCCGGGTGGCGGGTGTGCCCAGGCCCTTCTCGGCCATGGCCTCGCGCAGATCGTCATCGTCGATCAGCTTGCCGGCGCCTTCCATCGCGCTGAGCAAGGTGGCCTCTGAATAACGCGCCGGCGGCTTGGTCTTCAGTGCATTGACGCTGATGTGCGCGTTGGCCACTTGCTCACCGGCCTGCACCGGCACCAGGTTGGCGTCTTCGTCCTGCGCCTCCTTGCCATACACCGCCAGCCAGCCCGGGTTGACCAGCACCTTGCCGTTGGTCTGGAAGTGGTGGCCTTCGACGATGGTGATGCGGGTGGTGACCATGAATTCGGCCGGCGGGTAGAACACCGCGATGAAGCGCTTGACCACCAGGTCGTAGAGCTTGGCCTCGATCTCGGTCAGGCTCCTGGGCGCCTGCAGCGTGGGGATGATGGCGAAGTGGTCCGACACCTTGCTGTTGTCGAAGACCCGCTTGGTGGGCTTGATGTAGCCCTCTTTCAAGCCCTTGCGCGCATGGGGGGCCAGCTCGCGCAGCGGGCCGGGCAGGTCTTCGCTGGCGATCATCTCGAAGGTGCTCTTGACCGTGGCCACGTAATCTTCGGGCAGGGCGCGGCTGTCGGTTCGCGGGTAGGTCAGCACCTTGTGCTTTTCGTACAGCGCCTGGGCGATGCTCAGCGTGGTCTTGGCAGAAAAACCAAAGCGGCTGTTGGCCTCGCGCTGCAAGGTGGTCAGGTCGTACAGCAAGGGGCTTGAGCTGTTGCTGGGCTTGGCCTCTTCGGTCACCGTGCCGGTCTTGCCCAGCACCGCGGCGGCGATCACATCGGCATCGCGCTGGTTCCACAGCCGGTCGGCGCGCCGGTCACTGTCTTCATCCTTCTTGAATTTGGGGTCGAACCACTTGGCCTCGTAGTCACCCGCTGCGGCGGCAAAGCCGGCCTTGATCTCCCAGTAGTCGCGCGACACATGCTTGCGGATCTTTTCTTCGCGCTCGACCATGATCGACAGCGTGGGTGTCTGCACCCGGCCCACGGTGGTCAGGAAGAAGCCGCCGTCACGCGAGTTGAAGGCCGTCATCGCGCGCGTGCCGTTGATGCCCACCAGCCAGTCGGCCTCGCTGCGGCTGCGCGCGGCATCGGCCAGGCCCAGCATCTGCTTGTCGCTGCGCAGGTGGTCAAAGCCGTCGCGGATGGCCTGGGGCGTCATGCTCTGCAGCCACAGGCGCTGGATCGGCTTGGCCAGCGGCGTCTTCAAGTTGTCGGCGTACTGCACGATCAGCCGGAAGATCAGCTCACCCTCGCGGCCCGCGTCGCAGGCATTGATCAGCGCCGTCACATCCTTGCGCTTGACCAGCTTGACCACCGCGTTCAGCCGGCTCTTGGCCTTGTCGATGGGCGCCAGATCGAAGTGCGGCGGCACCACCGGCAGATGGGCAAAACTCCACTTGCCACGCTTGACGTCGTATTCCTCCGGTGCCTTGATCTCCACCAGGTGGCCCACCGCCGAGCTGACGACATAGCGCTCGTTCTCGAAGTGGTCGTCATGCTTGTCGAACTTGCCCGCCACCGGCGTGAGCGCACGCACGATGTCCTGCGCCACGCTGGGCTTCTCGGCAATGATCAGGGTCTTGCTCATGTGTCTGCTGCTGTCCCTTGGCCAGGCATCGGGGCTGATAGGGCCCGTGCCTACAATCCGCTGCGCTTCGCGCGCGCTTGCACACCTGTGTACACGCGCGCGCCCATGAATTCACTTTAACCAATGAAAGCCGCCGTGCGAGCAGCCATCCATGCCGAGCGGTCGGCCGATCAGCCGGCCGATCCGTCAGCCAGACAGCCAGCCACCGCTGCAGCGGGCACCAAACGCGGCCGGCTGCAGGTGCGCCAGAGCGGCGTGCACGGCAAGGGCGTGTTTGCGCTGGTGCCGATCAAGAAGGGCGAGCTGATCCTCGAATACACCGGTGAGGTCATCACCTGGGACGAAGCCCTGCGCCGCCACCCGCATGACCCCAGCCAGCCCGACCACACCTTCTACTTTCATCTGAGTGATGAACTGGTCATCGACGGCCTGGTGGGCGGCAATGCCAGCAAGTGGATCAACCACAGCTGTGCGCCCAATGTCGAGGCCGACGACGAATCCGGCCAGGTCTACTTGCTGGCGCTGCGCAACATCCGGCCCGGCGACGAGCTGTTCTTCGACTACGGCCTGGTGATCGATGAGCGCCACACCGCAGCGCTGAAAAAGCGCTTTGAATGCCGCTGCGGCGCCAGGCGCTGCCGCGGCACGATGCTGGCACCGAAATCGGCAGCCAAAGCCGCGGCCAAACCTTCAAAAGGCGCGGCCAAGACTTGAGCACCGTCCCCGATCCGGCAGCGCTGCACTGGGGCGCCGAAGCCCTGTGGCTGGCGCTGGAGCCGCTGTTGCCCGGGCTGCATGTCGAGGTGGTGGCCAGCACCGCATCGACCAACACCAGCTTGCTGTCGCGTGCACGCCAGTGGCCTGCCGACGCCGCCGTGCCGGCGCTGCTGGTGGCCGAACAGCAGACCGCCGGGCGCGGCCGCCAGGGCAAGACCTGGCTGTCGCAGGCCGGTGATTCACTGACCTTCAGCCTGGCCCTGCCGCTGGCGCCGGCTGACTGGTCGGGCCTGTCGCTGGCCGTGGGCTTGGGCCTCGCCGAGGTGCTGGACCCGTTGGCCGCCGGCCAGCGCCCGCGCCTGGGCCTGAAGTGGCCGAATGACCTGCTGCTGCTGGACGACAGCCCCCACGCGCGGCAGATCGGCCGCAAGCTGGGCGGCATCCTGATCGAGACGGTGATGGCCGGCGCGCAGCGGGTGGCGGTGGTCGGTATCGGCCTGAACATCCGGCCACTGCGGGTGCCAGCCGACAGCGCCGCGCTGGCCTGGGGCCATGCCAGCGTGCAAGCGCTGCGGCCCGGCCTCGATGCCCCGGCCACGCTGGCACTGCTGGCCGTGCCGCTGGTGCGTGCGCTGCAGGCCTTTGAAGCCCATGGGTTTGCGCCGCTGCAGGCCAGCTTTGCGCGGCGTGATGTGCTGGCCGGACGCGAGGTCAACACCACCCTGGCGGGGCTGCCGCAGGGCTGTGCCGATGGTGTCGATGCCCAGGGCCAGCTGTGGCTGCGCACGGCCGATGGCCAGCGCCAGGCCGTGGCCAGTGGTGAAGTGAGCTTGCGGCTGCGGCCAAACCCCGCTGCACCGGCATGTTGAGAGCCCTTGCGCTGTTGCTGCTGCTGGCCAATGCGTTGCTGCTGGCGGCGCTGGCCGGCCTGTTCGGCCCGGTGGCCAGCCTCGGCGCGGACCCGCGTGAGCGTGAGCCCGAGCGGCTGCAGCGCCAGCACCAGCCCGAGCGCATGCGCATCCTGGGCCCGCAGGCCGCCAGTGCGGCGCTGGCGGCGGCAGCGGCGGCCGGCGCCCAAGCCGCAGCGGCAGCCAGCAGCGCTGCCGCGCTGGCCTGCTTGCAGGCCGGGCCTTTCCCGGCCGCCGACGCTGCCGCCGCAGAGCGCACGCTGCGCGACGCCGGCCTGGCGCCTGGCAGCTGGCAGGTGCAGCGCAGCGACGACAGCGGTGCGTTCATGGTCTACATGGGCCGCTACGCCGACCGCGCCACGCTGGAGCGCAAGCTGGGCGAGGTGCGGCGCTTGAAGCTGGAGCCCGACGAACTGCGCGATGCGCCAGCGCTGCAGCCTGGCATCGACCTGGGCCGTTTCGACAGCCAGGACAGCGCCAACAAGGCGCTGGCCCAGATGGCCCAGCGCGGCCTGCAAACCGCGCGCGTGATCACCCTGCGCCAGGCGCAAAGCCAGGTGCTGCTGCGGGTGCCAGCGGCCGACGCAACGCTGCGCGCGCGGCTGGCCGGGCTGCAGTGGCCCAGCGGGCCGGGGTTTGTGGCGTGTGTGGATGGCAGCGGTGCTGCGGCGCTGATGCCGAGCGCCACGGTGGCAGGGGCCAGTGCGGCATCAGCCAGCACCACGCCGGCGACTGCAGCGTCGGCGACAGC
>JANNMP010000405.1:0-4144 GCA_031398015.1 Burkholderiaceae bacterium | reverse complement strand
GTCGACGGCAACGAGACAGCGTTGATGAAGTACGACCTCGGCACGGCTCGCGTGTACAACACCGACGAGGTCAACATCATGGCCACGCTTGGCTACACTCGGCTCGGCCCGAATGGGGTGCCCGAGCCCGGATCGATCGCGCTTGTCTTGGCGGCCCTGGGTGGTGCCGCATTCGCCCGCCGCCGGAAAGCCTGATCACGCAGATTTCTTGCGATGGCAGCGGGGCTCCGGTAGCGGAGCCCCGTTTTCGTTTTTGTTGGAACACTTCGATGCCGGCCCGATGTCAACGATGGTTCAAGACACTGCTGTTGCTCGGCTCTTGTGTTGCGGGCCTTGCGGCCATGGCTGCTGAGCGCATGCCAGAGGCCAGCGGTCCGCCACGGACTTACCGGCTTGACGAGGTCACCGTGCGCGTGCAGCGCCTGTATGGCCATGGCCAGCCGATGGGCCAGCTGGTGCTGGCCGGCAAAGGCCAGTCCACGCTGCAGTCGGGTGACCGGAAGCGGCTTTTCGATCATGCCGCCAAGGACCATTTGAACGTGCTGAACGGCTTGTACCGAATCCGCTTTTTCGACCTGCCCGCGCAAGTGCGGTCGCCGTTGTCTGTGCTTCTCATGGACGACGGCAGCGTCGGCACGCAGGTGCTGAAGATGGCCGATGCCGGCAGCACGACGGTCTGCTTCAACCTTCCGCACTACGAGAAGTGTGTTCGCTACGACGCCAGTGGCCCACGAGAGCTGGAAGACTTCGTCCAGCGCCTGTTGGCAGACGCCGAACAGCGCGCCCAATCTGCTGCGCCCGCCGCGCCCGCCGCGGCACGAGCGCCTTCAGCGCCCACCCGGTAGGCCAGCAACGTGAGCGCCCGCCGGGGTGGAAGAATGGCCTTCGGCACAGGCTGGGTTGCTGGTCGCTGGCATGCGCCGCGGCACGACCGATGGCGCCATTGGTGAAGAATCGCTTCATGACCTTGCTGAGCTTCAACTTGCCACGGCGCGTGCTGCTGGCCGCATCGGCTGCCGCCCTGTTGCTGGCGGCTTGCGGTGATCCGACACCCGAAACCTCGCTGGCCTCGGCCCGCGAGAACCTAGCGGCCAGTGATTTCAACGCCATCGTCATCCAGGCCAAGAACGCGTTGCGGCAGAACCCCGATCTGCCCGAAGCGCGCTACCTGTTGGGTCTGGCCCTGGTTCGCAGTGGTGATGCAGCGGGCGGCGAGGCCGAGTTGTTGCGGGCCCTGGAACTGGGTCAGCCCGCTGAGGCGGTCGATCCCGTCCTGGCGCAAAGCCTGCTGGCGCAGCGCAAATACCATCTGGTGGTGATACGTTACGCGGGCCTTCAACCGGCACAGCCGGCGGCGCTGGCCAGCCTGAAGACCACCGTGGCGGCGGCCCACTTTCTGCTGGGTGAGATTGAATTGGCGCAGGCCGCGCTGCTGGCTGCGCTGAACGCCGAGCCCGCCAACAGCCTGGCACTGATGCTGCAGGCCCGCACCCAGGCCGCGCGGGGCGATGTTGACCTCGCGATTGCCGGGCTCGACACCTTGATCGGCCGCGAGCCCGCCAACGCCGCTGCCTGGAAGCTCAAGGCCGAGCTGTTGGCCGCCGTCCATGGCCAGGCTGCGGCGGCCCTGGCAGCGTACCGCCAGGCGGCCTCGCTGACGCCCGGCGACATCGCCTTGCAGACTGACATGCTGTCGTTTTTGATGCGCCATGGCCAAGGCGGTGAGGCGGCCCTGCAGATCGGGAAGCTCAAGACGCTGGCGCCCAACAACGCGCGCGTGCAGTACCTTGAAACCCTGCTCGCCTACGACAAAAGAGACTTCAAGCTGGCGCAAACCCTTGCCCAACAGTTGCTGCTGCTGGCGCCCGCCGACCCCGCCAACCTGCTGCTGGCTGGCGATATTGCGCTGGCACTGGACGCACCGGCCCAGGCCCAGAGCCATCTTGAACTGGCACTGAAGGGCGCCCCGCAGTCGGTGTTGGCGCGCCGTTTGCTGGCCACCGCCTATACGCGCACGAAGCAGGGTGCCAAGGCCGTGGCCACGCTGCAGCCCTTGCTGGGCGCGGGCACCCCCGATGCCGCCACGCTGGCCTTGGCCGCCGACGCCTACCGCCAAAGTGGTGACATGAAGAAGGCCGAAGCCTTGTTGGCCCAGGCGTCCCGGCTCGACCCGGCCAACCTGCGCGCCCGCAGCGCGCTGGCGTTGAGCCATCTGGCCAGCGGTGGTGGTGGCGATGCTGCATTGGCCGAGTTGCGGGCCATCGCCGCGTCGGGTGCCGACACCACTGCCGATCTGGCCTTGATCGGCACCTACAGCATCCGGCAAGCGTTCGAGCCGGCGCTCCAGGCCATCGATGCGCTGGAGAAGAAGCAGCCTGACCAGCCGCTGGCCGCCAACCTGCGCGGGCGGCTCTTGCTGGCCCGCAACGACCTGGCCGGTGCGCGCGTCAGCTTTGAGCGCGCGCTGGCGATTGCGCCAGACTACGTTGCTGCGACCGACGGGCTGGCTGCGGTCGACTTGGCGGAGAACAAGCCACAGGCCGCGCGCCAGCGCTTCGATGCCTTGCTGGCGAAGAAGCCCAACGATGTGCCGTTGCTTCTGGCGCTGGCCACGTTGCGGGCCAGGTCGGGCGCGACGAAGGATGAAGTCACCGCACTGGTCCAGCGTGCGGTGGCCGCCAACCCCGGCGACAAGCGGCCCAGGTTGGCGCTGGTGGATTTTCATCTGCGCAACCGCGACGGCGCGCTGGCATTGGCAGCGGCCCGAGACGCGCTGGCGGTGCTGCCTGACAGCCCTGAGCTGCTGGACGCGCTGGGCCGCGCGCAACAGGCCACCGGCGACTACAACCAGGCCATCGCCAGCTACACGAAGCTGGCGGCGCTGCCGACGCAGGCGCAATCCCCATTGCCACAGCTGCGCCTGGCGGGTGCGTTTCAGGCCGCCAAAGACAAGCCGTCCGCTGCCGCCAGCCTGCGCAAGGCACTGGCGATCCAGCCCGACCTGCTGCAGGCGCAACGCGGCCTGATCACGCTGGCGGTTGAAAGCAAGGACCACGCAGCCGCACGCGACATCGCCCGCAAGGTGCAGCAACAACGTCCCACAGACGTCGTGGGCTATCTGTTCGAAGGCGAGATCGAGGCCGGCCAGAAACAGTGGGACAAGGCGTTCGATGCCTACCAGCGCGGGCTTCGGCAAGTGCCATCGCCCGATCTCGCCCGCCGCGCGCATGCGGCATTGGGGGCTGCAGGCAAGACCGCCGAGCGCGAGCAGTTCGCCGTCGGCTGGCTCAAGGACCACCCCAAGGACGCGGTGTTCCGCCTGTACCTAGCCGATATCAGCGCGGCGCAGCGCGATTTCGCCACGGCTGAGAAGCTGTACACCAGCGTGACCGTGCTGCAACCGAACAGCGGCGTCGCGTACAACAACCTGGCCTGGGTCAGCGGCCAACTCAAGCGCAGTGGCGCGATCGCCCTCGCCGAAAAGGCGGTGGCATTGGCGCCCGACCAGCCTGCCTTCATGGACACGCTGGCGCAGTTGTTGGCCCGCGACAAGCAGTACGCCAAGGCGCTTGAGTGGGAGGGCAAGGCGGTGGCCTTGCAGCCGAAGAACGCCATGCTGCGGCTGAATCTGGCGCGCATGCAGATTCGGGCCGGCAACAAGGACCAGGCGCGCAAGGAGCTGGCCGTGCTGGCTGCACTTGGCGACCAGTTTCGCGGCCAACCGGAAGTGACGAGGTTGTTGAAGAGCCTGTAGGCAGCGCCCGCTCCGCCACGACGGACGCCAAGCCGCAGGCAGAATCTGTCGATGATCGGACGACTGACTGGCCAGCTGGCAGAGAAGACCCCACCCCAGGTGCTGATCGACGTCGGCGGCGTCGGCTACGAAGTCGATGTGCCGATGAGCAGCTTCTACAATCTGCCGGCCCTCGGTGAGCGTGTGACGCTGCTGACCCACTTCGTGGTGCGTGAAGACGTGCAGCAGCTGTTCGGCTTTCTCACTGCGGCCGAGCGCGGCACCTTCCGCCAGCTGATCAAGATCTCCGGCATCGGCCCGCGTTTGGCGCTGGGTGTGCTGTCGGGCCTGTCGGTGGCCGAGCTGACCCAGGCGGTGGCGTTGCAACAGGCGGCCCGCCTGGTCAAGGTG
>JANNMP010000388.1:0-11106 GCA_031398015.1 Burkholderiaceae bacterium | reverse complement strand
CCGGCACGCGCACGCTGTCGCAGGGGCCGTCGAACTCGCTGATCGGCCGGTCGAGCAGCGACATCACGTCGTGCCGCTCGAGGTAGCTGGTGTCGGGCAGGATCAGATCGGCAAAGGCCGTCATCTCCGACTGGAAGGTGTCACACACCACCAGGAACGGGATCTTGTATTGGCCGTCCTGCGCACCGCCCACATGCCGGTCGGCCAGCATCCGCCGCACCTCGGTGGTGTTCATGCTCGAGTTCCAGGCCATGTTGGCCATGAACAGCAGCAGTGTGTCGATCGGGTAAGGGTCACCGCGCCAGGCATTGGTGATGACGTTGTGCATCAGGCCATGGGCCGACAGCGGGTACTCCCACGAAAAGCCCTTGTCGATGCGCACCGGCTCGCCGGCATCGTCCACACACAGGTCGGCCGGGCTCTCGGGCCAGCCCAGCGGCGGTGCGTCCAGCGGTGTGTTGGGCTTGATGGATCGCGGCCCCTTGGGCGGGCGGGCGTTGGGCGGCACGGCGCGTGGATACGGCGCCTTGTGGCGAAAGCCGCCCGGCCGGTCAATCGTGCCCAGCAGTGACATCAGGATGGCCAGCGCACGCACCGTCTGGAAGCCGTTGCTGTGCGCCGCCAGCCCGCGCATGGCATGAAAGGCCACCGGGTTGCCACGCACGCTCTGGTGCTCACGGCCCCACCAGTCGGTCCAGGCGATCGGCAACTCGATGTGCTGGTCACGCGCGGTCATGCCCATCTCATGCGCCAGGCGGCGGATGGTGGCTGCGGGCACGCCGCAAATGCTTTCCGCCCACTCGGGTGTGTTGTCCCGCACCCGTTCTTCCAGCAGCTGGAAGGCCGGTGCCACTGGCGTGCCGTCGGGCATGGTGAAGCTGCCGAACAGCTTGGGATCGGCGCCTTCGGTGTGGTCGGCCACCGGCTGGTTGCTGTGCCGGTCCCACCAGACGAAGTTGTGCGGGCGCAGCGTGTTGTGCAGCTCGCCGTGGGGGTCGCGCTGCATCATGCCGAAGTGATCGCTGGCCGGGTCCTGGTTCACCAACTGGCCGGCATTGGTGTAGCGGGCGACGAACTCGCGGTCGTACAGGCCCAGGCTGATCAGCTCGCGGATGATGGCCAGCAGCATGGCGCCGTCGGTGCCCGGGCGGATGGGGATCCATTCATCGGCAATGGCGGCATAACCGGTGCGGATCGGGTTGATCGCAATGAAGCGGCCGCCGTCGCGCTTGAACTGCGCCAGTGCCGATTTCAGCGGGTTGCTGTGGTGGTCTTCGGCGGTGCCGATCATCACGAACAGCTTGGCGCGCGCCAGGTCGGGGCCGCCAAATTCCCAGAACGACCCGCCGATGGTGTAGATCATGCCGGCGGCCATGTTCACCGAGCAGAGGCCGCCGTGCGCCGCGTAGTTGGGCGTGCCGAACTGGCGTGCAAACAGGCCGGTGAGGGCCTGCATCTGGTCGCGCCCGGTGAACATCGCAAACTTTTTCGGATCGGTGCCGCGCAGGTGCGCCAGGCGCTGGGTCAGGATGTCGAAGGTCTCATCCCAGCTGATCGGCTCGAACTCACCGGCGCCGCGTTGGCTGCCCGGCTTGCGCCGCAGCGGCTGCGTCAGCCGCGCCGGTGAATACTGCTTCATGATGCCGGCTGAGCCCTTGGCGCACAGCACGCCCTTGTTCAGCGGGTGCTCGGGGTTGCCCTCGATGTAGCGCACTTGCGGCCCAGCGCCGTTGCCACTGTCCCGCAGGTGCACGCGGATGCCGCAGCGGCAGGCGCACATGTAGCAGGTGGTGGTCTTGACCTCGGTGGCAGCGCCGCCCAGCACCGGGGCGGTGGGGTCGTGCAGCGGCGGGCTGGGGCGGTGTGGGGCCATGGGCGGTGCAGTCTGCAGGCCATCTTAGGCGCGCTGCATTGATGCGGCGCGCGGATAATTTCGATTGATATGACCGACAAAACCACTCACGAGCCCACGCCGCGCCTGCACATCACGCTGCGCCAGCTCGAGATTTTTGCGGCCACCGCCAGCGCCGGCTCCACCCGCGCGGCGGCCGACCGCGTGGCGCGTTCGCAATCGGCGGCCAGCAATGCGCTGGTGGCGCTGGAGTCGGCGCTCGGCGCGCCGCTGTTTGACCGCATCGGCCGCCGCCTGGTGCTCAATGAAGCCGGGCGCGCGCTGCTGCCGATGGTGGCGCAGGTGCTGGAGCGCGCCGCCGAGGTGCAGGCCCTGTTCGGCGTGGCGGGCCAGGCGCCGCTGCGCCTGGCGTCGAGCTTCACCATCGGTGAATACCTGCTGCCACCGATGATTTCGCAGTGGAAGCAGACCCATCCCGACAGCCGGGTGCGGCTGGACATCGCCAACACCCGCGCGGTGCTGGATGCGGTGGCCGGCTTCGAGGTCGACCTCGGCTTCATCGAGGGCGGTGGCAGCCACCCCGACCTGGTGGTCAGCCACTGGCGCAGCGATGACCTGGTGGTGATTGCCGCGCCCAGCCACCCCTGGGCCGGCCGCAGCGTGGCGGCCACGCAATTGGCCCAGGCCAGCTGGATCGTGCGCGAGCCCGGCTCGGGCACCCGCGAGGCGGCTGACCGCTGGCTGCTGCCGGCACTGGGCCGGGTGGCGGTGGAAATGGAGCTGGGCAGCAACGAAGCCGTCAAACGCGCGGTGGCCTCGGGCCTGGGGCTGGGCTGCCTGTCGCAACTGGCGGTGGCCGACGCGCTGGCCCAGGGCTGGCTGGTGGCATTGAAAACGCCGCTGCCGGCGCTGCAGCGCGCGCTGGCCACGGTGGTGCACAAAGCCAAGCCGCTGGGCGCGACGGCGCAGGATTTTTTGCAGCACTGCCTGGCCAGCACCAGGCCTGCCAGGCCTGCCAGGCCCACCAAACCTGCCAAACCCACCAGGCCCACCAGGCCCACCATGCGGCCGCCCAAGCGCTGATCAGCCCAGCCCCAAGCCACCGTCGCGCAGCGCCGCCACGGTGTCGCGGATCAGATGCCCGGCAATCGAAAAGCGCGGCGGCACGGCCGGCAGTGCGTCCAGCGCAAACCACTGCGCGTCTTCGATTTCGCCCGCCTGCGGCACGATGGCGCCAGCGGCCCAGCGCGCGGTGAAGGCCACCATCAGGCTGTGCGGGAACGGCCAGCTCTGGCTGCCGAAGTAGCGCAGCTTGTTCACCGTCACCGCCACTTCTTCGGCCACCTCGCGGTGCACGCAGTCTTCCAGCGATTCACCCGCCTCGACAAAGCCGGCCAGCGCGCTGTACATGCCGGCCGTGTAGTGCGGCGAGCGCGCCAACAGCAGCTCACCAGGGCGCCAGACCAGGGCCATCATCGCCGGGCTCAGCCGCGGGTAGGCGCTGTGGCCACAGGCCGGGCAGATGCGCGCCCGCTCACCCGGGGCCAGCGTGGTGGGCGTGGCGCAGACACCGCAGAAGCGGTGGCAACGCTCCCACTCCAGCACTTGCGCGGCGCGGCCGGCCAGCGCCGACAGCGGCGCGGCCAGCGCCATCATGGCCGCGCGCAGCGGCGTGCAGCGCCAGCCCGGTGGTGCACCGGGCAACGCCAGGGCCCAGCAATCCACTTGGCCCAAGGTGCCCAGGTAGTGGCGTGCACTGGCGTCTGCCACCAGCGCGCTGCCAGCCAGCGGCTGGAAGCTGGCAGCAGCGTCATCGGCCGCCGGCAGCAGCAGATCACGTTGCACGAAGGCAAAGCACCAAGCCTGGGGCGACGGCTGGGCGGGGGGCTGGCTGGCGGGGATGAACAGCATGCGCGTGGATGGGCAGACGGCGGGCAACCATCATCGCCGATCACCGTGGCGGCCTGCCACCCGGGCCGGCCATGCCGGGCCGGGCGCGCCCGCGCCCGCCGCCCGATCAAGCCCGGGCCATCGCAGTCGCCGCTGCCTTGATCGCCTCGCGGATGCGGCCGTAGGTGCCGCAGCGGCACATGTTCTCGATGGCATCGATGTCGGCGTCGCTGGGGCTGCGCGTGCGGCTCAACAAATCCACCGCCGCCATGATCTGGCCCGGCTGACAAAAGCCGCACTGCGCCACGTCGCGCTCCAGCCAGGCCTGCTGCACCGGGTGCAGCACATCGCCATTGGCCAGGCCTTCGATGGTGGTGATGCGCTTGCCCACCACCGCCGACACCTTGGTGGCGCAGCTGGTCTGGGCGCGGCCGTTGACCAGGCAGGTGCAGGCCTTGCACACATTGGTGCCGCAGCCGTACTTGGGGCCGGTGATGCCGAGCTTGTCGCGCAGCACCCACAGCAGCGCCATGTCGGCGGGGGCGTCGACGTTCATCGTCTGGCCGTTGATCTGCAGGCTGTAATTGGGCATGGTCTTGCTCCTCGGGTCAGACGAACACCGGTTCCGGCAGCGTGCCGGGTGGCTGTGGCGTGAACGCCGGTGGTGGGTTGAGCGGGAACTTGCGCGGCTGGCGGCCGGTGGCACGGGCCCAGGCATTGGCGATGGCGCCCGACGCGGCGGCCAGCCCCACCTCGCCCAGCCCGGCAATGGCCTCGCCCTGGTTGGGCATCAGGATCACCTGCACCTGCTTGGGGTAGTCCTTCATGCGGGTGAAGCGGTAGTTGGCATAGCTGTTCTCCAGCGGCAGGCCGTCCTGGATGGTGAGCCCGGCGTTGAGCACCAGCGCAATCGCCTCGGCCAGCGCGCCCTGGATCTGCGCATCGATGCCCGCCGGGTTGATCGGCTTGCCGACGTCGATGGCGATGGTGGCGCGAACCACCCGCGCGTTGGCCGGGTCGCGCGCGTCAATCTCCACCAGGCAGGCGGTGAAGGCGCGGGTCTCCTGGTGCACTGCAATGCCCTGGGCCATGCCCGCTGGCATGGCCTTGCCCCACTGGCCGGCGCTGGCCACCGCCTGCAGCACGGCGCGGGCGCGTGGCAGGCGCAGGTGGTCCAGGCGGAAGGCCAGCGCGTCGCGCCCCAGCCGGCGGGCGATCTCGTCGGTGATGATCTCTTCCACGCAGCGCGCCGGCTGGATGTGCACCGACCGGTAGCTGACCGTGTTCATGTCGATGGCCACCGGCAGCAGCAGCTTGGTGCTGACGCCGTAGTTGTACGGCGAGGCCACCATGGTCTTGAAGAAGAACTGCTCATAGCCCAGGTTGCCCACCGTCTGCTGCACACCCACCGGCAGCGCGCCGGCCAGCGCGGTGCCGATCTCGCCGTAGCCGTGGCGCGCGTCCAGCCGCACTGCGGCGATGCGGTGCTCATTGCTGACCACCTGGCCCAGCAGCACGGTGGCGCGCATGCGGTGCAGTTGCGGCGGGCGCAGCCGCGTCTGGCGCATGTCATCGGTGCGGTGGTACATCAGCTTGCACGGCCGCCCGCTCAGCCTGGACACCTGCACCGCCACCTGCACCGGGTCCCAGAACAGCTTGCGACCAAACGAGCCGCCGCTGGGCACCACATGCACCGTCACCCGGTCTTGCGGCAGCCCCAGGTCGAGGGCGATCGACTGCTGGGTGACGATCGGTGTCTGCAGGCCGGCCCAGATCTCGGCGCGGTCGGCGCGCACGTCGGCAATCGCGCACTCCACTTCCAGCGGGCAATGGGCGGCGGCCGGGAAGCTGAAATCACCTTCGACGGTCAACGCGCCCAGCGGCGGCAGCGCCAGCGGCGGCAGCACGGCGCGCAGCGTGGCCTGGATGCTGGCATCACTCTGGCCCTTCATCGGCCCGTCGCCCCAGCTGATGTCCAGCCGGTTGGCGGCGGCCCAGGCCTGGCCGAAGGTCTCGGCCATCACCGCCACGCCGCTGGGGTTGGGCACCACCGAGCCACCGGCGGGGATCACCACCACGTCGATCACCCCCGGCAGGCCACGCACGGTGGCCAGGTTGTTGACGCGCAGCACCGTGCCGCGGATCTGCGATGGCATCCTCACGATGGTGGGCATGGCGCCGGGCACGGCCAGGTCCATGGCGAACTTTTTCTTGCCGGTGACGATGTCGCGGGCGTCGATGCGGCCAGCGGCGCGGCCGATCAGGCGGTATGCCGATGCGGGCTTGGGCAGCACGCCGGCCGGCAGCGGCAGCAGGCTGGCTGCGGCACTCAAGCTGGCGTAAGTGGCGGTGCGGCCGTCGGGCGCCAGCACCACGCCGGCCTGCACGTGCAGCGTGGCGGCAGCCAGGCCCCAACGTTGTGCTGCAGCGGCCAGCAGGCGGGCACGCACGCCGGCAGCGATCAGCGGCAGCGCGGCATCGAAGCAGCGCAGCGTCGACGAGCCGCCGGTCAGCTGGTTGTACAGCAGCGCCGGGCGGGCGTCGGCCAGGCTCACGTCGACGCTGGCCAGCGGCAGGTCCAGCTCTTCAGCCACCAGCATCGCGCAGGCGGTGCTGATGCCCTGGCCAGACTCCAGGCGCGGCAGGTCGAGCCGGGCACGGCCGTCGCTGCCCACGGTCAATGACACCAGCGGCATCGTCGGCAGCGATGTCTGCACGATCGAGTCACCGATGTCGTAGTTGTCCACCGTGTCGGGCGGTGTCAGCGGCAGCGCGGCGTGGGCCGTGCCGGGCAGCGCCAGGTTGCCAGCGAAGCCGGCGGCCACCGTGACGGCTGGTGCCGACACAGCGTAGGCCAGCAGGCTGCGGCGGCTGATCGCGGCACCAGGCGGGCTGGCCTGTGGTGGTGCTTCCAGGGTGGTGATGGGCTCGGTCATCATGGTCTCCAGAAGTGGACGTTTGCCGCTGCGGTGGCGGCCAGGCCTGCATGCTGCTGGTTCTGGTGCTGAGCAGTTGTCGTTGCGCCGACATCCCTGACACACGCATCCCCTTGCATCCGAGACGTGCGGGCTTGCGTAACCCAGTGCCAGGCCTCGGCTGCGCACGGGCCAAGCGGAGACACGCCCATGTTGACCCTGGAGAGCTTTGTTCGCGGCAGCCTGTGGGCCCACTGCCTGTCGGCCCACGAGATGGACGACCTGCTGCAGCACAGCGTCGAGCGCCGCCTGGCTGTGGGCGCGCACGCCATGCACAACGGCCAGCCCGCGCTGCAGTGGGTGGGCGTGATCGACGGCCTGGTCAAGATGTCGGTGTCGCTGGCCGATGGGCGCCAGTCCACCTTCACCGGTGTCACCGCCGGCGGCTGGGCCGGCGAGGGCTCATTGCTCAAACCCGGTGTCTGGCGTTATGACGGCGTGGCCGTGCGCGAGACCCGCCTGGCCTGCGTGCCACGCCACTGCTTTGAGCGCCTGGTGGCCAGCAACCTGGCCTTCAACCACTTTCTGCTGGCGCAGTTGAATGCGCGGCTAAGCCTGTTCATCGGCCTGGTGGAGTACGACCGCCTGCTCGGCCCCGAGGCCCGCGTGGCGCGTTGCCTGGCCAGCCTGTTCCACCCCGACCTCTATCCGCAGGTGGGCAGCTTTGTGCAGCTCAGCCAGGAAGAGATCGGCCTGCTGTCGGCGGTGTCGCGCCAGCGTGCCAACACGGCCCTGCATGCGCTGGAACGTGACGGCCTGCTGCGGGTGGAGTTTGGCGGCATCACCGTGCTCAACCTGGCGGGCTTGCGCGGCTGCAGTTGAAGCGCCGCACAAAGCCGCGGTCGATGTGGTCCTTCCAGCGCCACAGCCAGCGGCCCACGGCCCACAGGCCACCACGGCTGCCGATGGCGCGGCCGTCGGCGGTGGCCAGCAGGGCCAGGTAGCGGCGCTGCGGGGTGTAGGCCGGCGCGCTGGCCTGACCATTCAGCGCGGCCCGCAGTTGTGCGCTCAGCACCGGCCCCATGCGCACCGCAAACACACCGGCCTTGGGCAGCGGCGTGGCCCAGGCGGCGCAATCACCCACCGCCCAGATGCTGGGGTGCGACAGCGAGCGCAATAACGCGTCGATGCGGATGTAGCCGCCATCGTCCACCGCCAGGCCGCCACGCCGCGCTGGGTCACGCTGCCAGGCATGGGCCTGGGCGCCGGTGGCCCACAGCAGCAAGTCCTGGCCGTGGGCGAGTGCGGGTGTGATGGCCGTGCCCAGCCGCAGCGTGGCGCCCACGCGCTGCAGCGTGCGGTGGGCGGCACGCTGCGCGCCCGGTGCCAGGTCGCTCAGCAACGCCGCACCGCGTGAGACCAGCGTGGCCAGCACCGGCCGCTGCGGCCGCAGTGCCAGCAGGCTGGCACGCACGGCCAGCAGCGATTCGAAGCCCGCCGCACCGCCGCCCACGGCCATCAGGCGCAGTGGCTGGTCATCGCTGCGCGCTGCCTGCGCGGCCAGGCACTGTGACCAGGCGCTGTGCAGGCTGCCCAGCGGCCGCAGCGGCAACACCGGCACGCCCAGGTCAGCCGGTGGCAGCAGCGTCGAGCCGATGTTCAGCGACAGCAGGTCATAGCCCAGCGTCTGGCCCGAGCCGAGGGTGATGTGGCGCCGCAGCGGGTCAAGCGCCACCAGTTCATCGGCCAGCCAACGTGCGCCGGCAGCCCCCGCCAGCGCTTCAAAGTCGATGCAGATCTCGTTGAAGCCATAGGCCCCACCCAGCCAGCCCGGCACCATGCCCGAGTAAGGCGCCAGCGCGCTGGGCGAGACCAGCACCAGCTCCACCCCGGCCACGGGTTGGCGTTGCCAGTCCAGCAGCACCTGCGCATGGGCATGGCCGGCACCGACCAACAGCAGCCGCTTGGTCGGCTGACTCACTTCGGCGTGTCGTTCAAAGCCCAGTCGTAGTCGAGAAAGCCGATGTCGAGCTGGGCGCTGCGAACACGCTCGCGGTCGGCCGGCGCGTCGGCCAGCAACTCGGCATGTTGGGCCAAGAACGCCGGCAGCGAAGTGATGCCCTTGTGGCCGAGCTTGAAGTCGTCACCGTACCAATCGAAGATCTTCGACACCATCAGCTTGCCGCTTTTGGCGTCAAAGCGGTTGCGGCTGCGGTCGGCCATGAAGCGCCGCGTCTGCTCACTGAGTTGGGCGTCGAGCCGCTCGGCCACAAAGGCTTCTTCGCGCAGCATCGGGCAGCCGATGCTGGCGCAATTGACGGCAAAGTGGATGCGCGGGTCGTCATAGCGGCCACGCTCGCGCAGCCGGCCGTGCTCGATGTCGTCGAGCGACAGCTTGTCGCCCAGCAGCGCCACCCACTTCGGCTTCCAGGGGCTGCTCAACAGGCTGCCCAGGTCCTTGATCGACTTGAGGTCGGGGTATTTGCTGAGGATCAACTCGACCGTGGCGGCGTTGTAGGCGTTGATCAGCAACGCCATCTGCTGCGGCTTGCTGAACGTGGCGAAGGTGGCAGCACCCACGGCTGCCAGGCTGTCCAGATAGGCCTTCAGCGCAGGCCGGTCAGCCGCCATGCCGGCATAACGCAGCTGCGAGGCCTGGCCACCACGCAGCAGCACCACGTGTTTTTTCAGCAGCGTGGTCCAGGCCGCGTGGTTGTGGTCAAAGGCCTGGGCGCGGGCCGGTGCGGCCCAGGCCAGGGCGGTGGCGGCCAGCAACAGGTGGCGGCGGTGCAGGCAGGGGGTCATCACGGGGTTCTCGCAGGTGGTGGTCGATGCGGGGTCGGTCGGCGGCAGCCGCCTGAGCTTACAGGCCCGGCTCTTCACCGATGATGCCGGCATGCCGCCGCTGCCGTCCTCCACAACTGCCGCCACAACTGCCGCCACAACTGCCGCCACGACTGCCGCCACAACTGCCGCCACAGCGGCCGGCACGCCCCAGCACCAGCCACCGCCCGCGCCGCGCCGCGCCAAGCCGGCCAGCGACGCACTGCGCACCGTGGCCTTCTTCGGCGCGGTGTTGCTGGCTTTGGCACGCCTGGCGCGTGGCCGCAGCAACCTGCGCGCCACTGGCGTGCTGCAGCAGCTGGACACCTGCGGCCCACGCTCGCTGCCGATCGTGCTGCTGGTGTGCGCCCTGGTTGGGCTGATGCTGGCCTACATGGGCGGTGCCCAGCTCGGGCGCATCGGCGCGCAGAGCTTTCTGGCCGATGTGGTGACGGTGGGCATGGTGCGCGAGCTGGCCGGCCTGATGACCGGCGTGATCCTGGCCGGCCGGGTGGGCGCGGCGTTTGCCGCCGAGCTGGCCACGATGCAGGCCAATGAGGAGATCGACGCCCTGCGGGTGCTGGGCATCGACCCGATCACCCACCTGGTGCTGCCACGCCTGCTGGCCCTGCTGCTGGTGGCGCCGGCGCTGATCGCCTTCGGCGCGCTGGCCGGTGTGGCCGCCGGCTGGCCACCGGCGGTGCTGGCCTACGGCGTGACCTCGGCCGAGTACTGGCACCAATGTCTGCGGGCTCTGAGCTTCACCCATGTCTGGATCGGCCTGGTCAAGGGCATGTTGTACGTGGCCCTGCTGGCGCTGGCCGGCTGCCTGGAAGGCCTGCACGCCGGCCGCAGCGCCCAGGCCGTGGGCCAGGCCACCACGGCGGCAGTGGTCAAGGCCCTGGTGTGGGTGGTGGCGGCGGCGGCCGGCACCACCATCGTCTTCACCAACCTGGGCTTTTGAGCTTGCCGACCCCAGCGTCTGACATCAACGCCCCGCCCCGGGTGCAGGTGCGTGGCCTGGCGGTCAGCGCCGGTGGCCGGCCGGTGCTGCAGGGGCTGAACTTTGACGTGCAGCCGGGTGAGGTGCTGGTGATCATGGGCCCCAGCGGTTGCGGCAAGAGCACGCTGCTGCGCCACCTGGTGGGGCTGGAGCGGCCCAGCGCCGGCCAGGTGCTGATCGACGGCCAGGATCTGCACGCCGGCAGCGCCGAGCAACAGGCGGCGCGGCGGCGCCGCTTCGGCGTCATGTTCCAGGCCGGCGCGCTGTGGAGCGCGATGAGTGTGGGCGACAACCTGATGCTGCCGCTGCGCCTGTTCACCACCTTGGGTGCGGCTGAACGAGGCGCCCGGGCCCGCGACAAGCTGGCCCTGGTGGGCCTGGACGACGCCTTCGATGTGATGCCCTCAGCGCTGTCGGGTGGCATGCGCAAGCGCGCCGCGCTGGCCCGTGCGCTGGTGCTGGAGCCCACGCTGTTGTTCCTCGACGAGCCCGGCGCCGGCCTCGACCCACCCAACGCCGCCCGGCTCGACGCCCTGGTGCTTGATCTCAGGCACCATCTGGGCACCACGGTGGTGATGGCCCGGGCGTCGTGCCCAAGCTGCTCGGCACGCCGGGCACGGTGC
>JANNMP010000362.1:0-5591 GCA_031398015.1 Burkholderiaceae bacterium | reverse complement strand
CCGCCTGCTGCCCATTGCCTTCTTCGACCGCCTGGGAGTGCCCAAATTCTCCTGACCTCAACTTCTCGAACCGCCCGGTGCGGACCCGCATGCCGGGTGGTGTGGGAGGGGCCCGGCCAGTGTGCCGGCCCCTATCCCGATTGGAGCAGAACAGGCCCGCCCGGCCCGGCGCGACCGCTCAAACCGTCGAACTCCGGCTTTCAGCACCAACAACGACAGGCAGCTCAGAGCCCGAAGCCGCCCCACACCTCATTCCCCCGACACCTTGCCACCGAATTTGGCACGCAGCGCCTTGACCTGCCCACGCTGCACCTTGCCATCGACCCGCCGCCGCTGCGCGCCCTTGCTGGGCTTGGTGGCCCGCCGCGCTTTGGGCACGTGGGCGGCATCGGCAATCAGCGTGGCCAGGCGTGCCAGCGCGTCGGCCTTGTTGCGCTCCAGGCTGCGGTGGTCTTGGGCCTTGATCACCACCACGCCGTCGCTGCTGATGCGCTGGTCGGCCAACGCCATGAGCCGCAGCTTCAAGGCGTCGGGCAGGCTGCTGGCAGCAATGTCGTAGCGCAGGTGCACCGCATTGCTGACCTTGTTGACGTTCTGCCCACCCGCGCCCTGGGCGCGGATGGCGTTGAACTGGCACTCGTCTTCCAGTGGCAGCGGTGGCGCTGGCATCATCGGCAGCCCGCAGACTGAGGAGCGAAAAACATGTTCGGTGTGATGGACTACGGTGCCTTCGTGGTCGCCGTGATTGTGTACCTGGCCATTCCGGGGCCGGGCAATCTGGCGCTGATCACCTGCACCGGCAAGGGCGGCCTGAAGGGCGGCCTGGCCGCCACGCTGGGCGTGATCGCCGGTGACCAGGTGCTGATCTGGCTGGCCGTGGCCGGCATGGCGGCGTTGCTGGCGGCGTCGCCGCTGCTGTTTGCGGCCGTGCAGTGGCTGGGCGCAGGCTATCTGGCCTGGCTGGGCTGGAAGATGATCACGGCCAAATCCGGCGCTGCACCAGTGCTGAAGATGCGCACCGGCCAGTACTTCCGCCAGGCGCTGATGATCACCGTGCTCAACCCGAAGTCGATCGTGTTCTACATGGCCTTTTTCCCGCTGTTCGTCGACCCGGCGTCGCACCAGGGCCTGCTCACTTTTGGTGTCATGGCGGCCACGGTGGCTGCCATCACGCTGCTGTACTGCGCGTTGGCGGTGGGCCTGACCTGGCACTTTGCCGAGCGCCTGCGCGCCAACCCACGCGCCACGCGGTGGCTGAACCGCCTGGCCGGCACGCTGTTGCTGGGCTTCGGCATCAAGCTGGCGCTGGCGCGCTAACCTGTTCGGGGGGCGGCCCGGTGGTCGCCCGGTGGTGGTGCTGGCCGAATCGTGCCAGCATGGCGCAGCCCCAACCCCCAAGAGGTGCGCCATGCAGAACTTGATCTATCTGGTCATCATGGCCCTGGCCGGTGCCGGCGGCTGGTACGCGGGCAGCTGGAAGGGCCGCGACGCGGTGGCGGCGCTGGAGCGCATCGAACAATCCACCGGCCAGGCCAAGGCCGCGCTGGCGCAGAGCGAGGCCAAACTCGTGGCCGACCTGGCGGCGCAGAAGGCCAAGTTCGACGCCGACCGCAGCCAGCTCGACGAGGCCCATGCCAAGCAAACCCAGTCGCTGCAGGCCACCATCGCCAACAACAGCCAGGAAGTGGCCAAGCTGCAGAAGACCAGCCAGGGCCGCCTGGCCGACATTGCCCGCTTGACGCGTGCGCGCGACGCCGCCAAGACGCCCGACGAGAAGAAGACGCTCGACACCCAGCTGGCCACGGTGGTGGCCGAGCACAAGGTGGTGCAGACCGAGATCGACGGCCGCCAGTGCCTGCCGGTGCCGGTGCCGCTGGCGGTGCTGGCCACCTGGCGCGGGGCCACGCCATGAGCCGCCACCTGCTTGCGGCCACGCTGCTGTTGGCCGCGCTGACCGGCTGCAGCACGGTGGTGAAGGTGCTGCCTGACGACCTGTCGTGCCCACTGCCTGACAGCACGCTCAACGCCGCCTGCTCCGCGCCGTCCACCCTGGCCGACGGCGCCAGCTTCCAGGCCCTGGTGCAGGCCGGCATCGATGACCGGCGGTCGCTGCGCAGCTGCGAGCTGCGCCGCCAAGAGCTGGCTGCGGCCATCCGCACCTGCAACCAGCGCATCAGCGACTACCTGGCCAAGGTGCGCGAGATCAACCAGGCCAACGCCGCCAAACCCTGAGTGTGCTTGGCGCCGCAGCGGTGCCAGCGGTCACACCTGCGCAGCCGCTAGCATCGCGGCTTCTTCGCTTCACCTCACCGCCCATGGCCACCAGCCTGCTGGTTCTGCTCGACGACATTGCCAGCGTGCTCGACGACGTGGCCACCATGACCAAGGTGGCCGCCAAGAAGACGGCCGGTGTGCTGGGTGATGACCTGGCCCTCAACGCCCAGCAGGTGGCCGGTGTCAAGGCCGAGCGTGAGCTGCCGGTGGTGTGGGCGGTGGCCAAGGGCTCGGCCATCAACAAGCTGATCCTGGTGCCGGCGGCGCTGCTGATCGCCACGGTGGCGCCTTGGCTGATCACGCCGCTGTTGATGGTCGGCGGCGCCTACCTGTGCTTCGAGGGCGTGGAGAAGCTGGCCCACAAGTACCTGCACAACCCGGCCGACGACGCCGCCGAACGCGCGGCGCTGAAGCAGGCGCTGACCGATCCGCAGCTTGACCTGGTGGCACTGGAGAAAAGCAAGATCAAGGGCGCTGTGCGCACCGATTTCATCCTCTCGGCCGAGATTGTGGTGATCTCGCTGGGCACGGTGGCTGATGCGCCGCTGGCACAACAGGCTGCCGTGCTGGCCGGCATCTCGGCAGTGATGACGGTGGGCGTCTACGGCCTGGTGGCCGGCATCGTCAAATTGGACGACGCCGGCCTGTGGTTGAGCCGCCAGGCCAGCGCTGCCCAGCAGGCGCTGGGGCGTGGCCTGCTGGCCTTTGCGCCCTGGTTGATGAAAGCGCTGAGTGTGGTCGGCACGCTGGCGATGTTCTTGGTCGGTGGCGGCATCCTCACCCACGGTGTGCCCTGGCTGCACCATGTGATCGAAGGCTTCACGGCCGGCACCGGCGCGGTGCTGGGCGCGGTGCTGCCGCTGCTGGCCGATGCGGTGGTGGGGGTGGCGGCTGGTTGTGTTGTGCTGGCGGTGGTGGTGGCGGTGCAGCGCTTGCGGGGGCCGCGCACGGCGCACTGAGGCACTGCGCTTCCTCATTGCCCGGCTGCCCGCGCCGCAGCCACCGCCTGACCCAACTCAATGACCGCCAGCGCGTAGTAGCTGCTCCAGTTGTAGCGGGTGACGGCGTAGAAGTTCTGGGTGCCGGCCACGTGGCTGGGCGCGGCGTCGCCGTTCTGCAGCTCCACCAGCGCCAGCGGGCCGGTATGGGCGGCGCCAGCAGCATCCAGCACCGCGCCATGCTCGCTGAGTTGCGCGGCGCTGAAGCTGGGCAGGATGTCGGGCGCCAGCAGCAGTGCGCGCTCGCGGGTGTCCACCGGCGGCTTGACCGCAAAGTGGGTCGGCAAACCACGTTGCCAGCCATGTTCGGCCAGGTAGTGGGCCACGCTGCCGATCACGTCGGCGGCGGATTTTTCAGCGCCGCTGGCCATGTCGATGCGGCCGTCGGCGTCGAAGTCGACCGCAAAGCGGTTGATGCTGCCGGGCATGAACTGGCCCAGGCCGATGGCGCCGGCAAACGAGCCTTTCACCGCCGTGGGCTGCAACTGCTCACGCTGCGCCAGCGCCAGAAACTGGCCCAGCTCGTCCTGGAAGAAAGCGCTGCGGTCCTTGCGGCCTTTGGGAAAGTCCAGGCTCAGCGTGGCCAGCGCATCCAGCACGCGGTGGTTGCCGGTGATCCGGCCGTAGAAAGTCTCGACGCCGATGATGGCCACCACCACCTGGGCCGGAACGCCATAACGCGCCTCTGCAGCGTCCAGCCAGCGCTGCTGGGCGGCCCAGAAGGCGACGCCGGCACGCACCCGCTCGGGCTCGATGAAGCGGGCGCGGTAGGCGGCCCAGTTCTTGGCCGTGCCGGCCGCAGGCGGCATGATCAGCCGCGCCACGCTGGGTTGAAAGCGTGCCTGGGCCAGCTGGGCACGGGCCCAGTCGGCGTCCAGCGCATGGCGCTCGGCCAACTGGGTGGCCAGCTGCATGGCGTCGTCGCGCTGCCCGTAGGTGACGACGTCGGGTGCGCTGTCGTGCACCACCGCCGCTGCGGGTTTGGCGCTGCCGCTCTGGCGCTTGGGCCGCGCATCCTGCTGCGCGGGCGAAGGGCCGGCGATCAGCGCGAGCGCAAGCGCTGCGGCGGCGCCACGGCAGGCGCGATTGGCAACGGGGAAGGCAAAGGTGAAGGCAAGGGTGAAGGCATGGGTGACGGCAAGGGACGAGGCAAGGCGCGGCATGGGCCGAATTATCCCGACGCGCCGGCCCGCAGCTGCGCCGCCTGGGCATGCAGCGCCGCCCACCAGCGCCGGTCGGGTGGGCGGGCCTGGCCGTTGCGGGCATAGCGCCAACGGTCCAGCGCCTCCAGCGTGCCGGCCAACACCTCACCGGCGGCGCCATGTTGGGCGCGCACCATAGCGGCCAGGGTGCGCGGTGGATGGTGGGGCAGGGCGGCGATACCGATGCCGTGCAGTTGCCGCGTCAGCATGGCCAACGCGCGCTGCCAGGGGTCTTGGCGGCGCCGGTCGAACCAGGCCCACAGCGCGCCAGCCACGGCGGCGGCCGACAGCAGCAGCACCAGCGCGCGGGCCAGATCGGCCCAGTCGGGCTGCACCACGCCCAGGCGGGCCAGCAGGTCGAACTGGCGGGTGCGTGACCAGCCCATCACCCACTGGTTCCAGCGGCTGTCCAGCAGCTCCCAGGCGCGGCGGATCTGGCTGGCCAGCGCCGGGCTCATGCTGTTGAGCGCGCCGGCCACCAGGCCGGGCTGCGGCGGCAGCGGCCGGCTGGCGCGCACCCGCTCTGGCGCCACGGCAGCAGTGGGGTCGCTGCGTTGCCAGCCGGCGCCGCTGCCCTCACCCGCCACCCAGAACTCGGCCCAGGCATGGGCATGGCTCTGGCGCACCGTGCGAAAGCCATCGGCATCGGGCGGCTCGGCGCCCTGGTAGCCGGTGACCACCCGCGCCGGCACACCGAGCGCGCGCAGCACCACCACGTAGGCGGTGGCAAAGTGCTCGCAAAAGCCCTCGCGCCGGTCGAGCCAGAACTCGTCGATGGCGTCGCGGCCATAAAAGCCGGGCTGCAGCGTGTAGACGAAACTGGCCTGGCGGATGTGGGCATGCAGCGCAGCGGCCAGGGTGCGGGCGTCGACATCGCCCAGCTGGGCACGGAACTGCCGCGCCCAGGCCAGTGTGCGGGGGTTGAAGCCGGCGGGCAGGTCGCGCAGCGCGGCCAGCTCATGCGGCTCGATCAACTGGCCGTGGGCAAAGCGTGGCAATTACGCGCCAGGACGGTCCAACGTGCGTGAAAACGAAGTGATGGGGAGCGGCTTCTCGTTTCACGCACGACCATGCTATGTCCCAAGTTTCGGCTACGGTCGGCGTCGACTGGGGCGAG
>JANNMP010000320.1:0-2063 GCA_031398015.1 Burkholderiaceae bacterium | reverse complement strand
GCCATCCATGCCTCGTCAGAGGCCGCCAAGGCGGTGGTCAGCGAATTGAAACCGGTGCTGGGCGTGGACATGCCGATCACCGGCGCGCCGTGGTTGATGACCGGCATGGCTTCACTGTTCGGGCGCTCGAATCTGGCGTCGCGGCTGCCGGCGGCGGCCAATGTGGCCATCTCCAACGTGCCCGGCATCCCGGTGCCGCTGTACATGGCCGGTGCGCGCATGCTGCACTACTACCCGGTGTCGATCCCCTACCACGGCACGGCACTGAACATCACCGTGCAGAGCTACGCCGGCCAGCTGGAATTTGGCTTGACCGCCTGCCGGCGCGTGCTGTCGCAGGCCGAATCGCACGAGATGATCGGCTACCTGATGGCGGCATTGCAGGAGATCGAGGCGCTGGCGCCGGCAGATGCGGCCGGCGTGGTGGATGCACCGGCCAAGGCAGAGGCACCGGGCAAGGCAAAGGCCCCGGCCAAGGCCAAGGCGCCGGCTGCCCGGGCCATGGCGCCCAGTGCACGCAAGCCTGCTGCCAAGCCAGCCAAGCCAACCAAGCCAACCAAGCCAACCAACCCAACCAAGCCAACCAAGCCAACCAAGCTGAGCATCGTGCAAGTCAAGCCTGCGGCAGCCAGACGGCGTGTGGCCGCTGCAGCCAAAGTCTAGGGTCGAAGGCGCCGGCCAGGCGGACAAGGTGGCCAGTGCGGCCAAGATTGGCATTTGGCTGTTTGGCCTAGATTTCCAATGAATCTGGTTTTTCAGGACTAGGGCTTGTCGCGGAACATGGCGTCCAGCGGCACAACAGTGCCTGTCCTCCAACCCGCTTCATCCCAAGGAAACCACCATGTCGACCCAAGAACTCTCCAGCATCCGCGTGCACACCATCGGCCAGTACCAGGCCGCCGGCACGGCGCTGGTGCATGCCTACCGCCATGCCGCCCACCGCCTGATCGACAACCGCCTGACCCGCCAGGTGGGCGCGCAGAAGTTGAGCCAGTTCCTCACCGAGCGCCTCAACGCCGACACCGAGCGCGCCGTGGCGCTGCTTGACCGTGTGGCCAGCGGCAGCAGCAAGGGCATCGAAGCCCTGGCCGGCCGCGTCGCGCAAATTGAGCTGCCGGGCGTCAGCACGCTGCTGGACGCGATCACCGCCAGCCAGCTGCCGCTGGCCAAGGTGTCGGCCAAGATCGCTGACACGCTGGCCGACGGCGCCAAGAAGATCGAGGCGCGCGTCGCCGAGACGGCTGACAAGGTTGCCGCCACCGATGTCAAAGACGCGGTGGAAGTCGCGGTGGAAGCGGCGCCCAAGAAGAAGCCGGCCCGCGCCACCCGCAAGGCCACCTGAGGCCAGCGAGCGCATGCCAGCGCGCAAGACCACGGCCGCGCCAACGCAGCGGGCGGCACGGCCGGCAAGCCAACCGGCAACGGCCAAGCCAGCGGCCGCGCGCAAGCGTGCGCTGCCGGCTGCTGCGCCGCAACGGCGCGATGGCCCCGAGGCCTTGCTGCGCGCCGGCCTGAAAGCGCTGGGCAACGTGCGTGACGATGTGGTCAAGCACCACACCAATGTGATCGAGCGCCTGCTGGGCATCCAGCGGCCCGACAGCGGCATCGACAAGCCGCTGCCCCCGCCACTGGGCTTCGGCGCGCTCGACAGCTTCGGCCTGCGCAAGTTTGAAGACGTGTTCGACCAGCGTGTGGCCGCCGCGCTGCAGCGCCTGGGCTGGCCCAGTGCAGAAGAGCTGCAAGCCCTGCGTGACGAGGTGCAGCAGTTGCGCAGCCAGTTGGGTGCTGCGGCTGCTGCCACCCGGCGCAAGCGCTGATGCCCGGCGCCAGCGTTGACGGCCAGCGACAGCGCTGCACCCCGGCCACAGCCAGACTGGCGCAACATCCAGCCCGTGGCCAGCCCCAACACCCGCGACCGCATCCTGGCCACCAGCCTGGTGATGTTCAATGCCAGTGGCCTGCCGGCGGTGTCCACCCACAAGATCGCCGCCGAGCTGGGCATCAGCCCGGGCAACCTGCACTACCACTTCAAGAGCAAGCAGCTGATCGTCGAGCGGCTGTTC
>JANNMP010000314.1:0-2617 GCA_031398015.1 Burkholderiaceae bacterium | reverse complement strand
GGCCGCTGGTCGGTGAGTGATCCCAGTTCGAGCTTCACTTCGCGGCGCAGGTAGTCGAAGCCGGCCTCGGACGCCGTCGGGTACTCGAAGTGGACCACCGGCGAGCGCGCGACCGCATCGTCCTCGTAGCGCAGCCACGATGCGCCTGCGGGGCGGGAGCCGAGGTGTTCGACGATCGCCTGTTCGAGCCGCGGCATCAGCACGTTGCGGGTCTGCTCGCCACACTGAGCCTGCATTTGTGCCAGCGCAGCATCGCGACGCGTTCGGCTTTTCATGGCCGCGAAGACCGATTCGTCGCCGCCCACGAAGGCCGGCGACATCGACAGGTCGATGTCCTCGGAGAAACGGTCAATCACGCCGTAGACCTTGGACAGCGACGTGCCGCCCTTGAACACGAGATGGGGCGCCAGGGCAGGGTCCGCGAAGAGCAGCCCCAGCAACCAGCTGACCCAGAAGTCTTTCTCGACCATCACGCTCGACACTGCCATGCGCGCGGCCGTCTGCGTGAACGCGAGCGCCCGTCGCTCGGATGGAAGCCCTACGAACTGCGATGCGAGCCTTGCCATCGCGACTACCTGTCCGTAGCCAGGGCCCGCAGGGTGGGCTGCATCCACCCTGGCGCCAGGCTCAGGTCGTCCAGCAAGGTGCGGCGTTCGGCTGCGGGAATGCTGCGCGTGAGCTTGTCGAGTCGTTGTGGTGTCGCGTGCTCGGGCCCGAGGCTGCGCAAGGCCTGGATCACCAGGCCGCTGGTTCGCCCCGCTGCAGCCATCTGGCGCGGCGTGGTGCGCTTGAGCACGATCTGGATCGGGCCGGCCTTGACCGTGCGGCTCGTGCCATCAGTCAGGAACTCGACGCGAGCGGGCACCTGGTCGGACAGTCCGAGCAGGTTGGCCGCATAGGCGCCTGTTGGCTGAAGACGCAGCCTGTCCTTGCCAGTGAGCGCTGCGACGACGGCATCCACCGAAGGCCACAACGTGCCGAGCAGCGGGTCTTGCCGAGGTTTGTCATACAGCCCGCGCGAGAGACGGCGCAGTTCGTCGCGAGCGACCAACCGCTGCAACGCCTTATCGACCGCCGCTCGGCCACCAAGCCCCGCAAACAGCGCTGGTGTGAACACGGTGCCTGGCTTTGCGCGGCGCACCTTGCGCGAGACGGCAGCATCGATGCTCGAATCAACGACACGTCGCGGCCGGGCATCTTGGGATATCCCGGTTTTGTGCGGCGGAATGGGTGCTTTCATGTCCGAAAAATAGCACGTTTTTCGGACGCATGAAAGGTCAAGCCGGTAATGACAGCCGGCAACGACTTGGCATCGCACCGCACGGCATGACCTGGCGCTCGCATCGCGCTGCATGCGCACATGCACGCCGGGGCAGTGGCGACAATCGAAATCTCTCCAGGCCGATTCACCGAGCACCACCTGCATCCACCACATGCGCACCCAAGCCCTGCTGGCCGGCCTGCGAACCTGGGCCCGCCGTATCAAGCGCGACGCCGTCACGCTGTGGTTCGCCTGCCGCCACTCCGGCACACCCTGGCCAGCCTTGGCCCTGGCCGCGTTGGTCGTCGCCTATGCGCTGAGCCCGATCGACCTGATCCCCGACTTTGTGCCGGTGCTGGGCTACCTGGACGATGTGCTGCTGCTGCCGGGCCTGATCTGGCTGGCGTTGCGCTTGCTGCCTGCCGATGTGCTGGCCGTCTGCCGCACGCAGGCGCAAGCCTGGCTGCAAACCGATGGCGCCAAACCCAAGAGCCGCTGGGGTCTGCTGCTGGTGCTGTCGGTCTGGGCTGCTGTGGCCTGGGCGATGTGGCTGTGGCTGCGGCCTTGAAGGGCGGCTCAGCCTGACTTGTCAGACACCATCCAAGCCCTTGTCTGGCAATTGGCCGACAGCATTTGCGCTTGGCCGCCGATGCCGCAGCACTGATCCCGGCGCCAGCATCGTGTCATCGACCACCCCCATCGACCACCCAGTTCGGGAGACCACGATGACACACCCGGCCAGCAACGACCCCAGCGCCTTCGAGGTCCGCTTCAATTCCCTGTTTGCCGAAGGCCGTGCGCTGGCCTTCCCCTGTGATGCGCAGGGCCGTGTTGACCTGAACCACCTGCCCAACCGCGCACGTTGCAACTACCTGTTTGCCCGCACCATGGTGGGCCGGGATTTCAGCCCACCGCAGCTGTGCACACGCGCAGCGCCAGCGTTGGCTTGACGCAGCCGTGCCGGCCGCAGGCCACCGCTCGATTTCCTACAACGCCATGCGCCGATGGCCGATGCCAAGTCACCAAGCGTGAGCCGAGCATGGCGTTCCCTTCTACCTTTTCAAGGAGATTTCCATGGACACGTCCACCACCACCAACAGCGTCATTGCATCTGACCGCGTCGAAGGCACGGCCGTCTACAACACGGCCGGTGACAAGCTCGGTTCGATCGACACGCTGATGATCGACAAGCAGTCTGGCCAGGTGCGCTACGCAGTGCTGGAGTTCGGCGGCTTTCTGGGCATGGGCACCGACCGCTACCCGCTGCCCTGGGGCACGCTGAAGTACAGCACCACGCATGACGGCTATGTCGTGCCCATCGACAAGCAGACGCTGGAGTCCGGCCCGCGCTACAAC
>JANNMP010000312.1:0-1755 GCA_031398015.1 Burkholderiaceae bacterium | reverse complement strand
TCGGCCGCCACCGCATACACCACCATCGTGATCGACGGCGGGATCAGGATGCCCAGGCCGCCGGCGGTGGCCAGCGCGCCGATGGCCAGGTTCTCGTCGTAGCCGCGCCGCTTCAACTCGGGCAGGGCCACCTTGGCGATGGTGGCGCAAGTGGCTGCCGACGAGCCCGAGACCGAGCCAAAGATGCCGCAGCCCAGGATGGTGGTGTGCATCAGCTGCCCCGGCACGCGGTTCAGCCAGGGCGCCAGGCCGCTGAACATCTGCTCGCTCAGCCGGGTGCGGAACAGGATCTCGCCCATCCAGATGAACAGCGGCAGGGCCGCCAGCTCCCAGCTGGCGGTGGTCTCCCAGAACGCGGTGAACAGGTTCTTGCCCGGCAGCGTGGTGGTGAAGAAGAACTGCCCCACCCAGCCGACGATGGCCAGGGCCATGGCAATCCACACGCCGCCGGCCAGCAGCAGCAGCAGGATGAGCAAGAGCAGGCCACCGATGGCCACGACAGTCATGCGGCAGCGCTCATTCAGAGGTCTTCAGAAAAGTCACCACGGGCATGGCGTTCTTCGACCAGGCGCACGTAAGTCGGCTTGCCACCGGCCAGCACCACCACCAGCTCATCGACCACCGCCAGCAAAAACAGCGCCGCGCCGATGACGAAGCTGAGCTGCGGAATCCACATCGGGATGGCCACCATGTTGTTGGCGATGTCGTTGAAGCGCCAGCTCTCCCAGGTGTAGCGCGCCGCCCACCAGGCCAGGTAGCCGATGGCCAGTGCGGCGATGGCCAGCGAGACCACTTCGAAGGTGCGGCGCATGGCCGCAGGCATGGCGTCCAGGCCCAGGGTGACGCGCACGAAGTCGCCGTGCTTGAAGGCGTGGGCCATGGCCAGGAAGGCGGCTGCGGCGCACAGCCACGACACCACGTCATTGACCCAGCCGACGCGCCATTCAAACAAGCGGCCCACCGACGCCAGGATCATCAGCGCGAAGATGGCAGCCACCGTCAGCGCCGCCAGCGCAGCGGCGGCGGCGTACAGGCCGTCGAGCGTGCGGCGCATGTGGGCTGGTGGTCCGGGGCCAGGATCAGCGCCGGAACGCGTCGATCAACTGCTTGCCCTCGGGGCCGGCTTTCTCCAGCCATTCCTTGAGCATGGTGTCACCCACCTTGGTCATGTCGGCCTTGAGCTGCGCGCTGGGCGGCAGGATCTGCATGCCGCCGGCCTTGAGCTTGTCGATCGACTCCACATTCACCCGCTTGCTGGCGGCAATGCCGCGTGCCTCGGCGTCGGCGCCGGCCTTGCGCAGGGCGGCTTGGGTGGGTGCGTCGAGTGCATCAAACGCCGCCTTGTTGACCAGCACCGCGTTCTTGGGCAGCCAGGCCTGCGTGTCGTACCAGTATTTCAGGTGCTCGTAGGTCTTGCTGTCCACGCCGGTGGAGCCGCTGGACATGTAGCTTTCCATCACGCCGGTGGCCATTGCCTGCGACACCTCGGCGGCCTGCACGGGGACCGGCTGCGCGCCCACCAGCTCGGCAATGCGGGCGGTGGCCGGGCTGTAGGCGCGCCATTTCACGCCCTTCAGATCAGCCGCCGAATTGACCGCCTTCTTGGCATAGATGCCCTGCGGCGGCCAGGGCACGCTGTAGAGCAGCATCAGCCCTTGCTCGGCCAGCTTCTTGTCCATCAGCGGCTTCTGCGCCTGGTAGAGCTTCATCGATTCGTCGTAGCTGTCGGCCAGGAAGGGCAGGCCGTCGGCGGCG
>JANNMP010000256.1:0-18802 GCA_031398015.1 Burkholderiaceae bacterium | reverse complement strand
TCCTGGCTTCGGACCTGCATGCCGACGGCAAGCACGTCGGCATCCTCTGCGTCCCGGGCACGGTGTCGGGCGGCAAGGTGCTCGGCGATCCCTTCCTGAAGATGGATGGCCAGGCCGTGTTCAAGCTGGCCGTGGGCGTGTTGGAGCAAGCCGCCCACGCCACGCTGGCCAAGGCCGGCCGCAGCGCTGCCGACATCGACTGGCTGATCCCGCACCAGGCCAACATCCGCATCATGCAGGGCACGGCCAAGCGGCTGAAGCTGCCGCTGGACAAGCTGATCGTCACTGTCGACCGGCATGGCAACACCTCGGCGGCGTCGATCCCGCTGGCGCTGGACGATGCAGTGCGGTCAGGCCGCATCCAGCGTGGCGACACGCTGATGCTCGAAGGCGTGGGCGGCGGCTTCACCTGGGGCGCGGTGCTGGTCGATTACTGACCGGTGCCACACATCGGCCACGGCGCACCCCGTCAACACCAGCGTTTCAGCCAGGAGCGGCACACCCGATGACAACATTCGCCTTTGTCTTCCCCGGCCAGGGCTCGCAGGCCGTGGGCATGCTCAATGCCTGGGGCGACCACCCGGCGGTGCGTGCCACGCTGGAAGAAGCGTCCAGCGCCTTGGGTGAAGACATCGCCCGGTTGATCGCCGCCGGCCCCAAGGACCAACTCGATCTGACCACCAACACCCAGCCGGTGATGCTGACCGCGGCCATCGCCGCCTGGCGTGCCTGGCTTGCCGAAGGCGGCGCACAGCCGCTGGCCATGGCTGGCCATTCACTGGGGGAGTACAGCGCCCTGGTGGCGGCCGGTGCGCTGAGCCTGGCCGATGCCCTGCCCTTGGTGCGGCTGCGGGCCCAGGCAATGCAACAGGCCGTGCCGGTGGGTCAGGGCGCCATGGCCGCCATCCTGGGGTTGGACGCGGCGGTTGTGGCCGCGGGTTGCGCGCAAGCCGCCGCCGCCACCGGTGAGGTGGTGTCGCCGGCCAATTTCAATGATCCCAAGCAGACTGTGATCTCAGGCACCCAGGCCGGCGTGGCCAGGGCCTGTGAACTGCTGAAGGCCGCCGGTGCCAAGCGGGCGCTGCCGCTGGCAGTGTCGGCGCCGTTCCATTGCGCGCTGATGCAGCCTGCGGCTGAGGTGCTGCGGCAGCGGTTGGTGCAGGTGCGCATCGACAGCCCCCGCTTGCCGGTGGTCAACAACATCGACGTGGCCATGCCCACCGCTGCCGACGCCATCCGCAACGCGTTGTACCGGCAGGCCAGCGGCCCGGTGCGCTGGGTGGAGGTGGTTCTGGCGCTGAAGGCGCTGGGCGCCACGCACATCATCGAATGCGGGCCGGGCAAGGTGCTGGCCGGCATGGTCAAGCGCATCGATGCCGACCTGGTCAGCGCAGCAGTGTTCGACCCGGCGTCACTGCAGGACACCAAGGAGCTGTTGGCATGAGCCAAGGCAAGCAGGTTGCACTGGTCACCGGCGCCACGCGCGGCATCGGCCGCGCCATTGCCACCGCGTTGGCGGCGCAGGGCTTCACGGTGATCGGCACGGCCACCAGCGACGCTGGCGCGTTGGCGATCAACGACGCGCTGGCGGCCCATGGAGGTCGCGGTTTGCGACTGGACGTGACCGACGCGGCGGCGGTCGACGCTGCGGTGGACCAGATCGTCAAGACCGACGGTGGCCTGCAGGTGCTGGTGAACAACGCCGGCATCACCCGTGACACCCTGGCCATGCGCATGAAAGACGATGACTGGGACGCGGTGATCGACACCAACCTGAAAGCCGTGTTCCGCTGCAGCCGCGCGGTGATGCGCACGATGATGAAGCAGCGCTTCGGCCGCATCATCAACATCACGTCGGTGGTGGGCGCCAGCGGCAACGCCGGCCAAGCCAACTACGCCGCCGCCAAGGCCGGCGTGGCCGGCATGACCCGCTCGCTGGCACGCGAGCTGGGCAGCCGCAACATCACCGTCAACTGCATCGCCCCCGGCTTCATTGCCACCGACATGACGGCCGCGCTGCCCGAGGCGCAACGCGCTGCGTTGCTGGGCCAGGTGCCGCTGGGCCGGCTGGGCACGCCGGAGGAGATCGCCCATGCGGTGGCCTTTCTCGCCAGCCCGCTGGCCGGTTACATCACCGGCGCGCAGTTGCATGTCAACGGCGGCATGCACATGGTTTGAGCCGCACCTGATCCACGGCGCGGCGGCGCCACCCACCCGGCCCAGCGTTGCACCGCCGGTAGAATCCTGGGCTGTTTTGTTTAAATTTCCACTCCTGGAGGAGTCATGAGCGATATCGAAGCACGCGTCAAGAAAATCATTGCCGAGCAACTGGGCGTGGCCGAAGCCGAAGTCACCAACGAGAAGGCCTTCGTGGCTGACCTGGGAGCCGACTCGCTGGACACGGTGGAACTGGTGATGGCGCTCGAAGACGAGTTCGGCATCGAGATCCCCGATGAAGAGGCCGAGAAGATCACCACGGTGCAGTTGGCGATCGACTACGCCGTCAAGCACCAGAAGGCTTGATGCCGGCCTGACATGACCCGTCGTCGCGTCGTCATCACCGGCCTGGGCCTGATCAGCCCGGTGGGCAACACTGTTGATCAGGGTTGGGCCAACCTGGTGGCGGGCCGCTCGGGCATCGCCAATGTCACCCGGTTCGATGCCTCGGGCCTGGCTTGTCGGTTTGCCGGTGAAGTGAAGGGTTTCAATGTCGAGGATTACATCCCCGGCAAGGAAGCCCGCCACATGGACAGCTTCATCCACTACGGCATGGCGGCTGCCATCCAGGCGGTGCAGGATGCCGGCCTGCCCACCGGCGACGCGCTCACCGAGGAGCAGGCCGAGCGCATCGGCTGCCTGGTGGGCTCGGGCATCGGTGGGTTGCCGATGATCGAGCAGACGCAGATCGAGTACGCCGCACGCGGCGCACGCCGCATCTCGCCGTTCTTCGTGCCGGCATCGATCATCAACATGATCTCGGGCCACATCTCGATCAAGTACGGCTTCACCGGCCCCAACCTGGCCATCGTCACCGCCTGCACCACCGGCTTGCATGCCATCGGCGAGGCCGGCAGGTTGATCGAGTACGGCGACGCCGATGTGATGGTGGCCGGCGGTGCCGAGAGCACGGTGTCGCCGCTGGGCATCGGTGGCTTTGCGGCAGCGCGCGCACTGTCCACCCGCAACGACGACCCGGCCACCGCCAGCCGGCCCTGGGACAAGGACCGCGACGGTTTTGTGCTGGGTGAGGGCGCAGGTGTGCTGGTGCTCGAAGAGTACGAACACGCCAGGCGCCGTGGCGCCAAGGTCTATGCCGAGCTGGCCGGCTTCGGCATGGGGGCCGATGCCTTCCACATGACGGCGCCAAACGTCGATGGTCCCAAGCGCAGCATGCGCGCGGCGCTGCGCAATGCCAGCATCAACGCCGACGAGGTGCACTACCTCAACGCCCATGGCACATCCACCCCGCTGGGTGACTTGAACGAGACCAATGCCATCAAGCTGGCGTTTGGTGACCATGCCAAGCAGCTGGTGGTCAATTCCACCAAGTCGATGACCGGCCACCTGCTCGGTGGCGCCGGTGGCAACGAGACCGTGTTCACGGCGCTGGCGCTGCACCACCAGGTGTCGCCGCCCACCATCAACATCTTCAACCAGGACCCCGAGTGCGACCTGGACTACTGCGCCAACACCGCGCGCGACATGAAGATCGAGGTGGCC
The DNA here is from genome assembly GCA_031398015.1 of Burkholderiaceae bacterium. Classification (GTDB taxonomy): domain Bacteria; phylum Pseudomonadota; class Gammaproteobacteria; order Burkholderiales; family Burkholderiaceae_C; genus Pseudaquabacterium. Next base: position 15,082 of record JANNMP010000256.1, on the reverse strand, counting down.
GTGAAGAACAACTTCGGCTTCGGCGGCACCAACGGCACGCTGGTTCTGCGCCGCGTGTGAGCGGCGCGCCAGCGCATGCGCGCCGCCCCGCCGGTGGAGGCCGTGCTGAATGCCGGTGGGCCTGAGCGCATGCTGATCTGCTTGCTGCATGCGCTGGCTGGCGCCATGCTGGCCACCTGGCTGGCGGCGCATGCCGAACTGGCGCCGGCCTGGCATGTGGTGGCCGCAGCGCTGCTGGCCGCTGGCCTGATGGCGGTGCTGGGTGCGGCGCTGGCGCGGCACACCTTGCCTCGGATGGCCGGCCGCTTGCGCTGGGACGGCCAGGGCTGGTGCCATGTTGAACAGGCCGATGCACCGCTGGCAAGCATGGTGCCGCTGGTGCGCCTGGTGGTGGCGCTGGACCTGGGTGTGTGGGTGCTGCTGCGGCTGCATCCAGCCACCGGCGGCGCAGTGCGGTGGCGCTGCGCCAGCGCACGCGGCGCACAGTCCAGCTGGCATGGCCTGCGGCTGGCGCTGGCAGCACATGCCGGTGCTGCAGGCGTGCCGGCTGACCAGGCCGGGCCATGACCATCGACGACGCCGATGCCCAGCTGGTGCAGCGTGCCAAGGGCGGTGACCCCAAGGCCTTCGAGATGCTGGTGGTCAAGTACCAGCGCCGCATTGAGCGCCTGATTGCCCGCATGGTGCGCGATGTCGATCTGGTGCAAGACATCGCCCAGGAGAGCTTCATCCGCGCCTACCGTGCGCTGCCGCAGTTCCGCGGTGACAGCGCGTTCTACACCTGGCTGTACCGCATCGCCGTCAACACCGCCAAGAAGGCGCTGGTGGACATGAAGCGCGACCCGTTGGTGACCGAGTCGGCACGCGCCAGCGCCAATGACGACGACGATGAAACTTCCCGCGTGGAGCGCGAACTAACCGACGGCGAAACGCCCGAGGCACTAATGGCCAGCAAAGAGATTGCGCAGGCCGTCAATGCCGCCATCGAGGCCCTGTCTGCTGACCTGCGCCAGGCCATCACCCTGCGCGAGATCGAAGGCCTCAGCTACGAAGAGATTGCTGAATTGATGAATTGCCCCATCGGCACCGTGCGTTCACGAATCTTCCGCGCGCGTGAGTCCATCGCCCTGCGGTTGCGGCCGTTGTTGGACACCCGCGACGGCGAGCGATGGTGAACACCGTGCCTTTCTGTCATGCCGCAGCACAATCAAACCCGGGCCTGGTGGCCCACCATTCCGGCCCCTGGAGTTGAACAAGCATCATGGTGAACAGGTCTGAGCTTTCCGATGCCCACCGGCAGCAGCTGTCGTCCTTGATGGATGGTGACCTGGCGCCAGACGCTGTGGCCGACACCTGCGCACTGTGGCGCCAGGACGCCGCTGCACGCAGCCAGTGGCATGCCTACCACCTCATTGGCGATGTGCTGCGCAGTGACGACCTGGCGTCGCCGCCCCAGCGCGACACCGCCTTCCTGCAGGCACTGCGCCTGCGTCTGGCCGATGAAGCCGTGCCCTTGGCACCGCAACCGGTGGCCGTGCGAACGCGTGCGCGCGGCTGGCTGGTGGCGCCGATGGCGGTGGCTGCGGGGTTTGTGGCGGTGGCCGGTGTGGTGGTGGTCACCCGGGTGATGGCGCCCGAGCCCGCCGCTGCGGTGCTGGCATCGGCCGGCGCCATGCCGCGTGCGGCCTCAGGCGTGCTGGTGCGTGATGCCCAGCTTGACCGTTACCTGTCGGCGCACCGCCGCCTGGCCAATGGCGCGATGCCGGGCGGTGCTGCCGAGCACCGCGTGCACATCGTTTTTGAAGGGCAGTGAGCATGCCTGGCTTGCAGGCCGGGGCCCGGCGCGGGCGTCTGGGCCTGGGTGTCGGGGTGGCGCTGTTGCTGGCCAGTGCGTCGGGCACGCTGTGGGCTCAGCCTGCGGCGCCTGGCGCGGTAGCGGCCGGGCCGTGGCTGCAGCGCATCCAGCATGCGGCGGCCACCAGCAGCTACCAGGGCACGCTGATGTACAGCGCGGGCGGCGCGGTCAGCAGTGCGCGTGTGCTGCACTACTGTGAAGGCCGCCACACCTATGAGCGCCTGGAGCCGCTGGACGGTGAAAGCCGCCTGCAGTACCGCCACAACGACCAGGTGCTGACGCTGTGGCCGGCATCGCGCCGCGCCTTGCTTGAGCACCGTGACCCGGTGGCCCAGTTCCCGGCGCTGCCCGCTGCCGCCGACACCCGCGTGCTGGAGAACTACGACCTGCACAAGCTCGGCCAGGAGCGTGTGGCCGGGCTGGACGCCGATGTGCTGGTGCTCAAGCCGCGTGACCGCCACCGCTTCACCCAGCGCCTGTGGGCGCACCGTGAATCCGGCCTGCTGCTGCGCAATGATGTGCTGGGGCCTGCGGGCGAGCTGCTGGAATCGTCCACCTTCGTGGACTTGCGCATTGGCGGCAAGGCCCAACCTGAGTTGGTGCTCAAGCCGATGAAGCAGCTCGATGGTTTCAATGTGCGCCGGCCACAGGCCGAACGCACCCAGCTGGAGGCCGAGGGTTGGGTGATGGCCAAGGCGGTGCCTGGGTTTCAACTGGTCAGTTGCACACGCCGGCCGCTGGACGCCGACGCCAGCCCGGCCTTGCAGGTGCTGCAGACGGTGTTCTCCGACGGCCTGGCGCAGGTGTCGGTGTTCATCGAACGCTATGACCCGCAGCGCCATTCCAAGGCCATGGGCAGCAGCACTGGCGCATCGCACACCGTGATGAGCAGGCGCGGCGATTGGTGGTTGACCGTGGTCGGCGAGGTGCCGATGGCCACGGTGCAGCAATTCGAGGCCTTGCTCGAACGCAAGCGCTGATGGTTTGGATGGATGGTTCGGTTTGATGGGTCGGGTTTCTTGGTGGTCTTGATGAACGAGGTGTTTGCATGTCGCATTTGATCGATGCATCGCAGCAACCAGCGCTGCGCAGCCGGCGCGCAGCCGTGGGCGCTGCCTTGCTGGTGTGCCTGGCCGGTGCTGGCGTGCCGGTGGCCACCAACGCGCAGTCGCGTGTTGAGTTGCCTGATTTCACCGAGCTGGTCGAGCGAGTCGGCCCGTCGGTGGTCAACATCCGCACACTGGAGCGCGCCGGGCGCAACAGCGCCGGCGGTGCTGGCCCGGGCAGCGGCGGCATGGACCCGAACATGGAGGAGTTCTTCCGCCGCTTCGGCATCCCCTTGCCCGGCGGCCGGGGCGCACCGCGCCCGCCTGGAGGCGGCAGTGGTGGTGACGAAGAGCCCCAGCAGCGTGGTGTGGGCTCGGGCTTCATCCTCAGCGCCGACGGTTATGTGATGACCAATGCCCACGTGGTGGACGGCGCTGAAGAGCTGATCGTCACCCTCACCGACAAGCGTGAATTCAAGGCCAAGGTGATCGGCCTGGACAAACGCACCGACGTTGCCGTGGTCAAGATCGCGGCCACCGGCCTGCCGGCTGTCAAGCTGGGCGATGTCGGCAAGCTCAAGGTGGGTGAATGGGTGATGGCCATCGGCTCGCCGTTCGGTCTGGAGAACAGCGTCACCGCCGGCATCGTCAGCGCCAAGGCGCGCGACACCGGTGACTACCTGCCGTTCATCCAGACCGATGTGGCGATCAACCCGGGCAATTCGGGTGGCCCGTTGATCAACCTGCGTGGTGAGGTGGTGGGCATCAACTCGCAGATCTACAGCCGCTCGGGTGGCTTCATGGGCATCTCGTTTGCCATCCCCATCGACGAAGCCAAGAGCGTGGCCGACCAGCTGCGTGCCGGCGGGCGGGTGATCCGCGGGCGCATCGGCGTCACCATCGCCCCAGTCACCAAGGACGTGGCCGAGTCCATCGGCTTGGGGCGTGCCACAGGCGCGCTCGTGCGTGGCGCCGAAAGCGGTGGCCCGGCCGACAAGGCTGGTGTCGAGGCGGGCGACATCATCACCAAGGTCGACGGCAAGCTGATCGAGAAGTCGGGTGACCTGCCGCGCATCGTGGGCAGCACGCGGCCTGGCAGCAAGGCTGTGCTGCAGGTCTTCCGGCGTGGCAACTACCGCGATGTGACGGTGACCGTGGCCGAGTTCGAGCCCGACGCGTCAGTGCGGGTGGCGCAAACCGAGAGCGGGCCGGCACCTGGTGCGGCCAAGTCGGCGCTGGGGCTGACGGTGTCGGAGCTGAGCGACAGCAACAAGCGTGACTTGAAACTGCGCGGGGGTGTCAAGGTCGAGGCGGTGGACGGCGCCGCAGCGCGGGCCGGCCTGCGTGAGGGCGACGTGATCCTGACGCTGGACAACACCGAGATCGGCGACGTCAAGCAGTTCCTGGCGGTGGCGGCCAAGGCTGAAAAAGCGCGCGCGGTCAGCGTGATGGTGCGCCGTGGCGAGTGGGTGAACTACCTGGTGATCCGCCCGGCGCGCTGAAACCGCAGGGGTCTGGTGCGCGGGTCAACCGACTTCGGCGCCTGGTCTTTCCACATTGTGGCAAGTGCAGCGTGCTGCTGCACGCTTGTGGTGCGCCGACGCGACACCGCCATTAGGCGCCAGCCGCCGTACAAGTTGGTGAACACTGGCTTCACTTGCCGAAGCGCCGGCATTGCCAGTGCAGCCGGTTAGAATCAAGCATTGTTGGGCTTGCTTTCAATGCTCGGAGTGGGCCATGTTGTGTGCCACCAACGTGCTGACAATGCAGTCCACAACCTGTGAATAAGTTGTTGATAACTTTTGCATGTTGGCAGGTGGCAACGGGCGGAAATCAAGCAATGGCGCGGCTTCCAGCCCAGCCGTTTCGGCTAGAATGAAGGCCCAACAAGCAGTTGCCAAACATTTGTTGGAAGGCGCGTCTCCACTTTGGACGTGCCTTTTTTTTATGTCTTGCAGGGCCTGAAGAACGCGCCGCAAGCCGCGCTGTGTCACTCGCCCCGAGGCACCCGCTGGCACTGTTTGCCAGCACCCGACCGCACCCATGGACCACATCCGAAACTTCTCGATCATTGCCCACATCGACCATGGCAAGTCGACGCTGGCCGATCGTTTGATCCACCGCTGCGGCGGCCTGAGTGACCGCGAGATGGAAGCCCAGGTGCTCGACTCGATGGACATCGAGCGCGAGCGTGGCATCACCATCAAGGCGCAGACCGCGTCGCTGCAATACACCGCCAAGAGTGGCCAGGTCTACCAGCTCAACCTGATCGACACGCCCGGCCATGTCGACTTCAGCTACGAGGTCAGCCGCTCGCTGTCGGCCTGTGAAGGTGCGCTGCTGGTGGTCGATGCCAGCCAGGGTGTCGAGGCGCAGACAGTGGCCAACTGCTACACCGCACTCGACCTGGGTGTGGAGGTGGTGCCGGTGCTCAACAAGATGGACCTGCCCAACGCCGACCCGGAGAACGCCAAGGCAGAGATCGAGGACGTGATCGGCATCGATGCCGACAATGCCATTCCCTGCTCGGCCAAGACTGGCATGGGCATCGACGACATCCTGGAAGCGGTGATCCACCGCATGCCACCGCCCAAAGGGGACGCCGATGGCGCGCCGCGGGCCATGATCGTTGACAGCTGGTTCGACAACTACGTCGGCGTGGTGATGCTGGTGCGGGTGGTTGATGGCGCGCTGCGCAAGGGCGACCGCATCCGCATGATGGCCACCAATGCGGTGTATCCGCTGGAGCAGCTGGGTGTGTTCACGCCCAAGAGCGAGCCACGTGATGCGTTGAAGGCCGGTGAGGTGGGCTTCCTGATCGCTGGCATCAAAGAGCTGCAAGCGGCCAAGGTGGGCGACACCGTCACGCTGGAAAAGAAGCTGCCCAACAACGCCGGCCCGGCCACCGAGGCATTGCCGGGCTTCAAGGAAATCCAGCCGCAGGTGTTTGCCGGCCTTTACCCCACCGAGGCCAGCGAGTACGACCAGCTGCGGGACGCCCTTGAAAAGCTCAAGCTCAACGACAGCAGCCTGCGCTACGAGCCCGAGGTCAGCCAGGCGCTGGGTTTCGGCTTTCGCTGCGGCTTTCTTGGCCTGCTGCACATGGAGATCGTGCAAGAGCGGCTCGAGCGTGAGTTCGACCAGGACCTGATCACCACCGCACCCAGCGTGGTCTATGAAGTGGCGCTCAACGACGGTGAGGTGATCCAGGTCGAGAACCCCAGCAAGATGCCTGACCTGGGCCGCATCCATGAGATCCGCGAGCCCATCGTCACCGTGCACCTGTACATGCCGCAGGAGTACGTGGGCCCGGTGATGACGCTGGCCAACTTGAAGCGTGGCGTGCAGCTGAACATGGCCTATCACGGCCGCCAGGTGATGCTGACCTACGACATGCCGCTGGCCGAGATCGTGCTGGACTTCTTCGACAAGTTGAAGAGCGCGAGCCGCGGCTATGCCAGCATGGACTACAGCTTCAAGGAGTACCGCGCCTCGGATGTGGTGAAGGTGGACCTGCTGATCAACGGTGACCGCATCGATGCGCTGAGCATCATCGTGCACCGGGTGCAAAGCCAGTACCGCGGCCGTGCGGTGGCGGCCAAGATGCGTGAGCAGATCCCGCGCCAGATGTACGACGTGGCGATCCAGGCGGCCATCGGCGCCAACATCATTGCGCGCGAGAACATCAAGGCGCTGCGCAAGAACGTGCTGGCAAAATGTTATGGCGGTGACATCAGCCGCAAGAAGAAGCTGCTTGAAAAGCAGAAGGCCGGCAAGAAGCGCATGAAGCAGATCGGCTCGGTGGAAGTGCCGCAAGAGGCCTTCCTCGCCATCCTGCAGGTCGAAGACTGATCAACACCCCAAAGAACAACCGCCCATGATGAGTGCTTTGACGGCCGTGCTGTACGGCGCCCTGCTGGTGTACGGCGCCGGTTGGTGGCTGGGTTACTGGATCGGCAATTTCTCGCTGCTGCTGTTTGTGCTGACCATGGTCACGCTGCTGTACTGGCTGGCCGAGCGCTACCGTTTTGCACCCGCTCGCCGTGCCGCCGCCGATGCCCTGGGCGCCCATGACGCCCAACGCCGCGCCGAATTGGGCCGCATGGGCATCCAGCATGTCGACGGCGACGTGGCCGCAGCGCGCGACAAGCTGCTGATGCAGCCCTGGTGGCTGGACTGGACGGCGGGTCTGTTCCCGGTGATCCTGGCGGTGTTCCTGCTGCGCTCGTTTCTGTTCGAGCCGTTCAAGATCCCATCGGGCTCGATGGTGCCCACGCTGCTGGTGGGTGACCTGATCCTGGTGAACAAATTCCACTACGGCGTGCGCCTGCCGGTGCTCAACACCAAGCTGGTGGCCAACAACGACCCCAAGCGTGGTGACGTCATCGTCTTCCGTTACCCCGTCGACACGCGGGTTGACTACATCAAGCGTGTGGTGGCCTTGCCGGGCGACCAGATCACCTACACCAACCAGCAGCTGGCGATCAACGGCACGGCGGTGCCGGTGCAGTCGCAAGGCGACTTCTATGACGACGACAGCATGCGCTATGCGCCCAAGTTCAGCGAGACGCTGGGTGCGGTGGCGCACGGCATCCTGGTCGACCCGACGCGGGCCTCGATCTACCGGCCGATGGAGAGCTTCGTCAAGTTCCGTGACAACTGCCGCTACACCGCCGAAGGTGTGTCGTGCAAAGTGCCTGCCGGCCATTACTTCGTGATGGGCGACAACCGTGACAATTCGCAGGATTCACGCTACTGGGGCTTTGTGCCAGACGAGAACATCGTCGGCCGCGCCTTCATGGTGTGGATGAACTTCGGCAACCTGCGCCGCATCGGCAGCTTCCACTGATGCGGCGCGCCACCCGGGGCACCATGCACACGCCGATCCGACTCCCCCAGCCCGCGCCGTGCCGCGGCGTCACCCTGATCGGCCTGCTGGCTTGGGCCATCATCGTCGGCTTCATCGGCTACCTGCTGGTGCGGGTGGTGCCCACGGTGACCGAGTTCTACACCATCCAGGGTGTGGTCGACCGCATTGCGGCCAGCCCGGCCAACACGGTGTCCGAGATCCGCAGCGCGTTCGACAAACAGCGCCAGATCGATGCCACCATCACCTCGGTGATGGGCAAGGAGCTCGACATCACCAAGCAGAACGAGCGCGTGGTGATCGGCTTTGCCTACGAGAAGGAGATTGAACTTTTCGGCCCGGTGTTCCTGTTGATCAAGTACGCTGGGCGATCCAAGTGACTGTGGGCGCAGCGGGCATCCAGCCTGCGCCAGCGCCTGCCAACCATGGCGCCATGGACCCAAGCCCTGACCCTCAATCCGAGCATCGCCCTGAGCCCAGGCTGGACGGCCTGCAGCAACGCCTGGGCCACCGCTTCACAGACACGGCGCTGCTGCAGCGTGCACTCACCCACCGCAGTTTCGGTGCCGACCACAATGAGCGGCTTGAATTCCTGGGTGATGCGGTGCTGGCGATGGCCGTCTCGGCCCTGCTGTATGCGCATTTCTCGGCCTCTGATGAAGGTGACCTGACACGCGTGCGTGCCCATCTGGTGCGAGAGGACAGCCTGCACCGCGCGGCGCTGGCCTTGTGCCTGCCCGATGTGCTGCGGCTGTCAGAAGGTGAGGCGCGTGGTGGTGGCGCACAGCGCCCGTCGATCCTTGCCGATGCGCTGGAAGCATTGATCGGTGCGCTCTACATCGACGGCGGTCTGGCGGCGGCTACCGGCCTGGTGCGCCAGTTGTTCGGTGAGCTGATCACCAGCACCGAAGCCGACAACTGGGCCAAGGACGCCAAGACTGAATTGCAGGAATGGCTGCAGGCGCGCAAGCTGGCGGTGCCTGGTTACCGCATCACCGCCACCCGTGGCCAGGCCCATGCGCAGACCTTCGAGGTCGAATGCGCGGTGCCCACCCTCGGCCTGGCCGAGCAGGGTGAAGGCCGCTCGCGCCGCAGCGCCGAGCAAGAGGCAGCGCGCCGCATGCTCGCCCGCTTGAAAGCCAGTGACCGGCCCGGCGGCCCGCTGCGCAGCTGATGACCGACACCCCGCAAGCAGCTGACAGCACCCAGCGCTGCGGCATGCTGGCCATCGTCGGCCGGCCCAACGTCGGCAAGTCCACATTGCTGAACGCGCTGGTGGGGCAGAAGATCAGCATCACCTCGCGCAAGGCGCAGACCACGCGCCACCGCATCACCGGCATCCGCACGCTGGGCGCGACGCAGTTCGTGTTTGTCGACACGCCGGGCTTCCAGACCCAGGACACCCGCGGCCGCAGCGCGCTCAACCGCAACCTGAACCGCACCGTCACGGCGGTGCTGGGCGATGTGGATGTGGTGCTGTTCATGGTCGAGGCCGGCCGCTTCAGCCTGGACGATGCCAAGGTGCTGGCCCTGCTGCCGGCGCACAAGCCGGCCTTTCTGGTCGCCAACAAGCTTGATGTGGTGGCGCGCCGCACCGACATCCTGCCCTGGCTCAAAGGCATGCAGGAGCGCCATGCGTTCACCGAGTTCGTGCCCATGTCGGCCACCAAGCCCAGTGATGTCGAGCGGCTGTTCAAGATCGTCGAGCCGCACCTGCCGCAGCAGCCCTGGATGTATGAAGAAGACGCGCTGACCGACCGCAGCGACAAGTTCATGGCCGCCGAGTTGATCCGCGAGAAGCTGTTCCGCCTGACCGGCGATGAGCTGCCCTACGGCGCCACGGTGCTGATCGACAAGTACGAAGAAGTCGGCAACCTCCGCAAGATCGCCGCCACCATCGTCGTCGAGCGTGATGCGCACAAGGGCATGGTGATCGGCGAAGGTGGTGAGCGCTTGAAGCGCATCGGCAGCGAGACCCGGGTCGAGCTGGAGAAACTCACCGGCAGCAAGGTGTTCCTGGAGCTGTGGGTGAAGGTGCGCTCGGGCTGGGCCGACAGCGAGGAGCATTTGCGGTCATACGGTTACGAGTGAGCCTTGGCCAGCGCCCGGCAAACACCGCAGCGTGCATTTGTGCTGCACAGCTGGGACTGGAGCGAGACCAGCCTGATCCTCGACCTGTTCACCCGTGACCAGGGCCGCATTGCAGCGGTGGCCAAGGGCGCGAAGCGGCCATATTCACAACTGCGGCCGGTGCTGATGCCGTTTCAGCGGCTGCTGGTGTTGACCACACAGCCCAAAGCTGCGGCCGGTGCCGAGGGCGCCGACATCCTGCTGCTGCGCAGCGCCGAATATGCCGGCAGCGGCGCCATGCTGCCACCGGCGCGGCTGTTCTCGGGCTTCTATTGCAATGAGCTGCTGATGAAGCTGCTGGCCCGCGCTGACCCGCACCCGGGCCTGTTTGACGCCTATGCCGATGCCCTGCAGGCGCTGGCCGTGGCCGATGACGACGCGCCGCTGCGTGCCTTCGAGCTGCTGCTGCTGCGTGAAACCGGTGTGCTGCCAGACCTGGCGTTGTGCACCACCACGCAAGACGCGGTGCAGCCCGAGCGCAGCTACCGGCTCGACAGCGACGCCGGCCTGATGGCCAGCAACGCTGCCGATGGCAGCCTGCCGGGCAGCCTGTGCCTGGCCGTGCAGGCCGCACTGCACGCCAACGACCATGACGCCCTGCGCCAGGCCTGCCAGAGCGCGCTGCCGGCGCTGCGCAGCCAATTGCGCGCGCTGCTTCACTATCATCTGGGCTCACCCACCTTGCGCACCCGCCAGCTGATGCTGGATGTGCGCCGGCTGCTTGATGCGGCGCCACCGCAGGCCGCCAAATGAGACCCCCAGCGCCTGCCTCAACCCAACGCCATGAACCCACTCGTCGCCCCCGAAGCCCAGGCCCGGCCACACCGCACCGCGCTGTCGGTCAACGTCAACAAGATCGCCTGGCTGCGCAACACCCGGCACCTGCAGATCCCCGACGTGGTGGCGCTGTCGCGGCTGGCGCTGCAAGCCGGTGCCCAGGGCATCACCGTGCACCCGCGGCCCGACGCCCGCCACATCCGCGCGCAGGATGTGCACGACCTGCATGCGCTGATGCAGCAGTGGCCCGAGGCCGAGTTCAACATCGAGGGCAACCCGTTGCACAACCTGATGGGCTTTGTGCGCGACCTGCGGCCGCACCAGGTCACCTTTGTGCCCGACAGCGAAGACCAGTTCACCAGTGACCATGGCTGGCGCTTCCCGGACGATCTGGCGCGGTTGCAGCCGGTGATCGATGAAGCCCTGGCGCTGGGCGTGCGCATCAGCCTGTTCATGGACCCGGTGCCCGAGATGATGGCCAGCGCCCGCGCCAGCGGCGCGCAGCGGGTGGAGCTGTACACCGAGGCCTATGCATCGGCCCACGGCACGCCGCGCCAGGCCACCGTGCTGGCGCGCTACACCGCAGCGGCCCGGGCGGCACTGGCCGTGGGGCTGCAAGTCAATGCCGGTCATGACCTGAACCGCGCCAACCTCACAGACTTTCTGCGTGCCGTGCCCGGCGTGCTGGAAGTGTCGATCGGCCATGCGCTGATTGCCGATGCGTTGGAGCTGGGCCTGACCGAGACAGTGCGCGCCTACCAGCGCTGCATCCAACGCTCGCTTGATCCTGCACAGGCTCGCTGATGATCCACGGCATCGGCACCGACATCTGCGACATCCGCCGCCTGCGCGCCACGCTGGCGCGGCGTGGTGACCGCTTTGCCGACAAAGTGCTGGGGCCCGATGAGCTGCAGGTGTTCCATGCCCGCCGCTCGCGGGCCGAGGTGCGTGGCATTGCCTACCTGGCCACCCGCTTTTCGGCCAAGGAGGCGTTCTCCAAGGCCATCGGGATGGGCATGCGTTTGCCCATGACCTGGCGCGCCTGTGAAGTGCTCAACCATGCCAGCGGCCAGCCCTTTGTGCGCCTGCACGGCGCACTGGCCGACTGGTTTGCCCAGCGTGGCCTGCAGGCCCATGTCACGCTGACCGATGAATCCGACTATGCCGCCAGCTTTGTGGTGGTCGAGAAAGCCAGCCCACCATGACCCAAGACAACCACAGCGGCCACGCACCGGTGGTGCTCGACATTGCCGGCACCGTGCTCAACGCCGACGACCGCCGCCGCCTGCGGCACCCGCTGGCCGGTGGCCTGATCCTGTTTGCCCGCAACTGGCAAGACCGCGCGCAGCTCACCCAGCTCACGGCCGAGATCAAGGCCATCCGGCCCGACATGCTGGTGTGTGTCGACCATGAGGGCGGCCGGGTGCAGCGCTTTCGCAGCGACGGCTTCACCCACCTGAGCCCGATGCGTTGCCTGGGTGAGTTGTGGCTGCGCGACGCCCTGGCCGCCACCGACGCCGCCACCGCCTGCGGCCATGTGCTGGGCGCCGAGTTGCGTGCCTGCGGCGTCGATCTGAGCTTCACCCCGGTGCTCGACCTGGACCACGGTGGCAGCAGCGTGATCGGCGACCGTGCCTTCCACCGCGACGCACGCGTGGTCACCATGCTGGCCAAGAGCCTGATGCACGGCCTGCTGCTGGCCGGCATGGCCAACTGCGGCAAGCACTTTCCCGGCCACGGCCATGTCAAGGCCGACAGCCACCACGCGCTGCCGGTGGACAAGCGCTCGCTCAAGGCCATCCTGACCGATGACGCCAAGCCCTATGACTGGCTGTCCACCAGCCTGGCCAGCGTGATGCCGGCACACGTGGTCTACCCCAAGGTGGACGCGCTGCCGGCCGGCTTCTCAGAGCGCTGGCTCAAGCACATCCTGCGCGGCGACCTGGGCTTCCAGGGTGCGATCTTCAGCGACGACCTGAGCATGGAAGCCGCCAGGATGGCCGGCGGTGCGCTCGACGGCGCGCTGGCCGCGCTGCAGGCCGGCTGCGACATGGTGCTGCTGTGCAACCAGTCACTCGACGGCGGCCAGGCGGTGGATGCGCTGCTCGACGGCTTGCTGGCCGCCCAGCAGCAAGGCCGCTGGCGGCCCGACGGTGACAGCGAAGCGCGCCGGCTCGACCTGCTGCCGCTGAGCCCGCCACTGCCCTGGGACGAGCTGATGCACCAGCCGGCCTACCAGCACGCGCTGGAAAAATTGCCCTGAGGCGGTGTGCTGGTTCAGCTGCCGTAGCGCTGCTGCAGCCAGGCCAGCAGCGTGCGGATGGTCTGTGCCTCGCCGCCCACCGGCCGGCCGGGGCGGGCGCTGTCGTTCCAGGCGAACAAGTCGATGTGCAGCCAGTCCAGGCTGGCGGGCACGAAATCCTGCAGGAACAGCGCCGCGTTGATGGCCCCGGCCTGCGGGCCGCGCCCGGTGTTGACGATGTCGGCGATGTCGCTTTCGATGCCGGCGTGGTAGCCCTGCCACAGCGGCAGGTGCCACAGCGGGTCATGCAGGGCCAGGCCCAGGTCGACCAGGGCACGTGCCTGGGCCATGCTGCGGCAGAACAGCGCCGGCAGCTGCGCGCCCAACGCCACCCGCGCCGCGCCGGTCAGCGTGGCCAGGTCGATCAGCAGGTCGGGCGTCGATTCAGCCGCATAGGCCAGTGCGTCGCACAGGATCACCCGGCCCTCGGCATCGGTGTTGCCGATTTCAATGTGCAGGCCAGAACGGGTCTGGATCACGTCGCCCGGGCGGTAGGCATTGCCGGCGATGGCGTTCTCCACTGCCGGGATCAGCAGCGTCAGCCTGACGTTCAACTGCAGCGACATCACCAGTGAGGCCAGCGCCAGCGCATTGGCCGCGCCGCCCATGTCCTTCTTCATCTGGCGCATGCCGTCGGCGCCCTTGATGTCCAGGCCGCCTGAATCGAAGCACACGCCCTTGCCGACCAGGGTGAGCCTGGCAGCATCCTTGCGCAGGCCGGGCGCGGCCCAGGTCAGTTCGATCAGACGCGGCGCGCGTGCGGGGTCAGCCGCCCGGCCCACCGCATGGATGGCGGGAAAGCCCGCTTTGAGCAAGGCATTGCCCACCGTCTGCTTGAACTTGGCGCCATGGTGTTTGGCCACGCCCCGCACCGCGGCGGCCAGCTCGGCCGGGCCCAGATGCTCGGCCGGGGTGTTGACCAGGTCTCGCACCAGGCACACCGCAGCGGCCAGCAACTGGCCATGCTGCGCCGCTGCGCTGGCCGCCAGCAGCAGCTCGGCCGGTGGCTGCCGCGCCGGCTTGTAGCGGCTGAAGCTGTAGCCGCCCAGCTGCCATGACAGCGCTGCCGCTTCGGCATCCATCGCAAAACCGGCGTCACCCAGCTTGTAGCGGCCTGCCGGCAAGGCCTTGGGCAGGGCCGCCAGCGCAAACGGATGGCTGGCCGATTGCACGCCGGCCCACACCGCTTGCAGCCGGCCCTGGTCATCGGGCAGCAGCGCGTGGCTGCCGGGCGCGCCGCTGAAGCCCAGTGTGGCCAACCACTGGCGCTGCGCGGCACTCAAACCAGCGCTGTGCTGCGCCAGATGGTCACGGTCGGTCAGGTGCAGCGGCACGCAGGCCACCGTGGGTTTTTTCAGGCTCAGGGTCATGGTGCGCTGCCGGCGTGGTGGCTGCGCCTCAGGCCGGTGGCGCCATGGTTTCGAACGGCAGCTTCAGCTGCGACAAGTCCTTGCGTGTCTCCACCAGCACCAGCGGGCCATCGTCGGCCGGCAGCACCGGCTTGCGTTCACGCGGCACGCGCATCGGTGCCGGCTCGGCAGCCATCGCCGCTTGCGCCGTGCGGATCTTGTCGCTGTCGCTGTTGACCCACTGCAGGCCCGAGCCTTCGGCCAGGCTGTGCAGCGCGTCCAGCGGCAGCACGAAGGCGGTGACCGGCGCGGCGGCGGCTGGGGCAGTGGCTTGGGCTGCGGGCGTTGGCGTGGGCGTGGGCGTGGGCGCTGGCGCGGTGGCCGCTGCCGGTGGCGCAGTGGCGGGCGACAGCGTTTCGCCGACTGGCGCGGCAGTGGCGGCAGTGGCGCTGTCGATAGACGAAGCCACCGCCACTGCGCTGTGCAGGCCACGGTGGCTGTCGTCCGGCAAGCTGCTCGTGGCTGCTGCTGCTGCTGCTGTCGGGCTGGCCGCATCGCCCGCGCCGGCCAGGCTGGTGTCGTCCTGGCGCTCGGCCGGATCGCGGCGCACCCGCTCGCGGCCACGTCTGCGGCGGCGGTTGCCGTCTCGGTCGGCGCTGTCCGGGGTGTCGGCGGCGTCGGCGGTGTCAGACGCTGGCGCGTCCGCGCTGGCAGCCCCGGCGCTGGCATCGGCTGGCTGGTCGGCCAGGGCCGGGC
>JANNMP010000247.1:0-6042 GCA_031398015.1 Burkholderiaceae bacterium | reverse complement strand
TCGGCCGCCGCCGGGAAGCGCGCCTCGGGCGCATGGCGGTAGTTGACCGAGACGATCAGCGTGCCGCTGCGCTGGCACAGGTCGCGGCACATCGGGTCATCGCTGTCGTGCGCACCCAGCACCCAGCCGCCGCCGTGGAAGTACAGCACCACCGGGTGTGGGCCGGGGGTGGCGGGGCGGTACAGGCGGTAGTGCAGCGGCCCGGCTGCGCCGCTCAGCGTGCCGTCTTGCAGCGCACCCACGGCCGGGCCTGGCGGGCGCGCGGCATTGAGCTGGCCCAGAAAGGCGCGCGCCTGCTCGGCGGGCATGGAATCAAAGGTGGGCAGGTTCATTGCCGCCAGCATGCCCAGCACCATCTGCACGTCGGGTTGCAACTGGCGCACCACGCCGTCATTGCTGCGTGTGCCTGCAGGGCCGCTGCGCACGAAGCCCAGGTCACCACGCGCGACCACTTCGTCACAGGCCTGGCGGTAGGCGTCCACGCCGCCCACGTAAGGCAGAAAGACACGCGGCTTGCCCGGCACATTGGCGCCCATGTACCAGGAGTCAGCAGTCGGGAACAGCGTGATCGCGGCGCAGTCATTGACATGGGTCATCCAGCCGGCTTCGGCCTGCGCCGTGGGCTCGATGGTGGTGAGGCCGTCCTGGCGCAGGCGCAGCAGGCAATCGGCCACCCAGTCCACATGCTGCTCAATGGACACCATCATGTTCGACAGCACCGACGGGCTGCCCGGCCCGGTGAGGGTGAAGAAGTTGGGGAATCCTGCGGTCATCAGCCCCAGGTAGGTGAGCGGGCCATGGGCCCACTTTTGCTTCAAGGTGGCGCCGTTGCGGCCGGTGATGTCCACCGCGACGATGGCACCGGTCATCGCGTCGAAGCCGGTGGCGTAGACGATGCTGTCGAAGGCCAGCGCTTCATCGGCCAACGTGATGCCGGTTTCGGTGATGCCGGTGATCGGCGTCTTGTGCAAGTCGACCAGGCGCACATGCGGCTGGTTGAAGGTCTGGTAGTAGCCGGTGTCCAGGCAGGGCCGCTTGGTGCCGAAGGCGTGGTTGCTGGGGCAGAGCAGCGCCGCCGTCTCGGGGTTGTGCACCACGGCGCGGATTTTCTCGCGCACTTTCTCGGCGACGATCTGGTTGGCATCGGCAAACAGGATCTGGTCGGCAAACACGCCCAGGATCGGGATCAGCTCGCCGGTGGCCCAGGCGGCTTCAAAACGCTGGCTGTGCACCTCGGGCGGGCTGTAGCGGCCGTAGATTTGGGTGGGCTCGCTGGGCACACCGGCGCGTGACCATTTGGCCGCGTGGCGGTAGCCAGCGCGGTCAGATTGCAGCGGCGCCAGCCGCTCGGGCCGCACCGGGCCGTTGCCGGCGGGGATCGAGAAATTGGGCGTGCGCTGGAACACGGTGACCTGCGCCGCCTGCTGCGCAATGAGCGGGATGCTCTGGATGCCCGACGAGCCGGTGCCGATCACCGCCACCCGCTGGCCGCTGAAATCAACGCCCTGGTGCGGCCAGCGGCTGGTGAAGTACACGCCACCCTGGAAGCGTGCCGCGCCGGTGATCTCGGGCGCCTTGGGCACCGACAGGCAGCCGGTGGCCATCAGGTAGAAGCGGCAACTCAACTTGGCATCGGTGCTGGTGCGCAAGCGCCACAGGCTTGCCGGCTCGTCCCATTGCGCCGCCTCGACCCGGGTGTTGAAGCTGATGCAACGTCGCAGGTCATAACGCTCGGCCACGAACTGGGCGTAGCGCAGGATTTCGGGCTGGGTGGCGTACTTTTCTGACCACTGCCAGGCGTCTTCCAACGCCGGGTCGAAGCTGTAGCTGTAGTCGGTGGTGGCGATGTCGCAGCGCGCGCCGGGGTAGCGGTTCCAGTACCAGGTGCCGCCCACGTCATCGGCCGCCTCGATGCACCGCACCGAGAAGCCCAAGCCACGCAGCTTGTGCAGCATGTACAGGCCGGCAAAGCCGGCGCCCACCACCACCACGTCCACATCGGCTGCGCTCGCCACGCCGGCACCGGTCTTGACATCTGCCATGGCTGTCTCCACAAGGGTGGGCCGGCGCAAACCGCCAACCTCTAACGCACATCTTGCACGGCGGGCCAGGTGGGCGTGCGGCGGTTTTCCCGGGGTCTGGCGATCTGGGCGCCGGTGCGGCGCCTGCGCCAGCCACAGCGCTGGTTTGCAGGACAATCCGCAGCCATGCTGCAGCAACGCACCTTGAAATCCATCACCCGCGCCGTCGGCGTGGGCATGCACAGCGGCCAGAAGGTGGAGCTGACGCTGCGCCCGGCCGGGCCCGACACCGGCATCGTCTTCCGCCGGGTGGATTTGGCGGTGCCGGTGGACATCCCCGTGCGCTTCGATTCGGTCAGCGACACACGCATGGCCAGCACCATCTCGGCCGGTGGTGACCCCGGCGCGCCCAAGGTGCAAACCATCGAACACTTCATGAGCGCCTGCTGCGGGCTGGGCATCGACAACCTGCAGGTCGATATCACCGCCGATGAGGTGCCCATCCTCGATGGCTCGGCCGCCAGTTTCGTGTTCTTGCTGCAGAGCGCAGGCATCACGCTGCAAGACGCTCCCAAGCGCTTTTTGCGCGTGAAGGAAGTGGTGGAAGTGCGCCAGGGCGAAGGCAAGCGCCTGATGTGGGCCCGGCTGGAGCCGCACCACGGCTTCAAGCTGACGTTCGAAATCGACTTCGACCACCCGGCGGTGGACGCCACCGGCCAGCGTGTGACATTCGACATGGGCGGCGGCCGCTACAAGCGCGACATCGCCCGCGCCCGCACCTTTGGTTTCACCAAGGACGTGGAGGCGATGCGCGCACGCGGGCTGACGCTGGGTGGCAGCATGGACAACGCCATCGTGGTGGACGATTCACGCGTGCTCAATGCCGACGGCCTGCGTTATGACGACGAATTTGCCAAGCACAAGATCCTCGACGCCATCGGTGACCTGTACAACGCCGGCCACCCGATGCTGGCCCACTACACCGCCTACAAAAGCGGCCATGCGCTGAACAACCTGCTGCTGCGTGAACTGCTGGCGCGGCCCAGCGCCTGGGAGATGGTCAGCTTTGACGACGCCGCCGACGCGCCGCCTGGCTTTGCCGACCTGGCGCCGGCCTGGTGATGTTGGCCCCCAAGACACCTGCGGTGTCGCCACCCCGTGGGGGCGCGCGCGGCTTGGTGCGGCCCGGCGCTGCGCAATCGACAGGCCCTGGCCCATGCTGATCTTCCGCCTCGTCTTCGGCCTGCTGCTGCTGGCCAGCGTGCTGTGTTTTGCCATGGCCATCGGCACCGGCCAGAAGTTGTGGCGCCAACGTGGCCTGGTCGTGCTGAAGTGGACATTGATCGCCGCCTTGGGATTTTTCGGCGTGTTGATCCTCGAGCGCCTGGCGCCGATGCTGTAGCCTCAGCCGCATGACAGTTCTGTTCTGGGTGAGTGGGGTGCTGCTGGTCTTGACCGCCGTGCCCGCCGCCATCTTCTTCGCGCTGCACCTGGCCACCGGTGAGCCGGTGCCACTGACCCGGGCCAAGGCTTTCTACCGCTGGGCTGTGGTGGTGTTCCTGGGCACCTTCGACATCGCCATCTTCACCAAGGTGATCCAGGGTGTGATGTTGTTCTGGTAGCGCGCCGGGCGCGGCGGGCCAGGCCGCCGCAAGGCCATGCCAGGTCAGGCCATGTCAGGGTTTGGCCATCTTGGCCAGTGATGCCTTCAGGTCGTCCAGCTCGGGGCAGCCCTGCGGGCAGGCCTTGGCCAGTGCTGCCAGGCGCTGCTCGGCCTTGGCGCGCTGGCCGGTCAGCACATACAGCTCGCCCGAATACTCCAGCGCGCCGCGGTGCATCGGGTTGATGCGCAGCGCCTCGTTGTAGTGGTGCTCGGCCACCGGGTAGTCAGCCACCGGCAGGTGGCGCAGCACATAGCCCATCAGGTTGTGCCAATCAGCGCTGCGGTCATCACGCGCGGCGATCAGCGCGTCGGCAGCGTCGGGCCACTGCTTGCTGGCGATCTTGGCGCGCGCCGGGTCCAGCGGGTCGGTGGCCGGCGCCGCTGCCGCCGCCGTTGGCCTGGGCTTGGGTGGCTCGGGGGTGTCGGCAGCTTGCAGCGGCAGGCTGCAGGCCAGCAGCATGGCAGCGGTCAATGGGATGCGGTGCAATCGCATGGGCTCTCTCCTGGCGGTGGATGCGGCGTGGTGTGCGGGGCGGCGTTTGGGGCGGTATGCGGGGCGGTATGTGGGGCGGTATGTGGGGCGGCGAGTGGGGCGGCGTGTGCCCAGCCCGCGCCAGTGTCGCCCAAGCCAGGCGGGCCAGGGTGGCCCAGGTCAATAGGTGCGCCCGGCCTTGTACTGCGCATGGCTGCGGCGGCTGTTGGCACCGCCCATGGCCTCGAAGTGGCGCGCCGCGTGGGCATGGATGATGGCCAGACCCAGCGCGTCAGCCGCGTCCTTGCCGGGCAGACCGGGCAGTTGCAGCAGGCGCTGCACCATGGCCTGCACCTGCGGCTTGCTGGCCAGGCCATGGCCGACGATGGCCTTCTTCATCTGCAGCGCGGTGTATTCGGCCACCGGCAGGTCGTCGCCCACCAGCGCCGCCAGCGCCGCGCCGCGCGCCTGGCCCAGCAACAGGGTGCTCTGCGGGTTGACGTTGACGAACACGATCTCCACCGACGCCGCTTGCGGCTGGTAGCGGCGCTTGACCTCGGCCACACCGTCAAAGATCAGCTTCAGCCGCGCCGGCAGGTTGCCACGCGCCACCTCCAGCGTGCTGATGGTGCCGCTGGCCACGTAGGCCAGCGTGGCGCCGTTGATGTCGACGACGCCGAACCCGGTGCGCTGCAGGCCGGGGTCTATGCCGAGGATGCGCATGGGCAAGGGCGGATCATGGCGGCATGGTAATGGCTGCACGGCGATGGCTAAAATGGCCATTCAATGCAGCTTTGGGAAGCCATCATGCGAGTCACCGCCACCGACGCCAAGAACCGCTTCGGCGCGCTGTGCCAGCAGGCCAAGACCGGCCCGGTGGTGGTGGAGAAGGCTGGTGCACCCGACACCGTGCTGCTGTCGTATGCCGACTTTCAACGCCTGCAGGCACAACCCGAAGTTAGCCCGGCGGCGCGGCGCAAGCAGTTCAAAGCCCAGCATGGCGATTGGCTGGACGCCCACAACCGCCAGCATGATGCGGCGGGCCTGTGGAACGACGACCTGCGGTTGTGGTGAGCCAGCATGGCGCAGTGGGCGGTCTATGCCAACCCCAACCCACGCTCACGCGAGCAGGTGCCGTATGTGGTCGATGTGCAGAGCGACATGCTGTCGGCGCTGCGCACCCGCCTGGTGCTGCCGCTGACGCGGGTGGCGGTTGATCTGCCGCACCCGCCGCGCCGGCTGGCGCCGTTGTTCAGCATCGCCGGTGAGCGCCTGGCGCTGGCCCCGCAGGCCACCGCCGGCATCGACGCCCGGCGACTGAAGACGCCGGTGGCGTCACTGGCGGCGCATGCGGGCGAGATCCGTGATGCGCTGGATGCGGTGGTCAGCGGCGTGTGACGCGCCCAGCCAAGTGCTGGCCGGCCGGTCAGGGCCGCAGCTGAAAGTACCAGCGCACCGAATGGAAGAACACCGGCGCTGCAAAACACAGCGGCGCCACCCGGTCGAGCAGGCCCACCGCGCCTGTCACCGAGCTGGTGTTGCCCCAGATGCGCACACCGGCGTCGCGCTTGAGCGCGCTCATCACCAGTTCACCCAGCGTGCCGGCCGCAGCGGCAATCGCCGCCATCGCCAGCGCCTGGCCGGCCTTGAACGGCGTGATCCAGAACAGCGCCGCACCCAGCAGCGCGCCAGCAGCCACGCCCAGGCCCCAGGCGCGCAGCGAAAAGCTGCGGTCGATGTGCCTTGCCACGGGGCGGCGCCGCAGCCAGGCGCTGGCCGCTGCCTGCACGCCCTGGGCACAGGCTGCCACCAGCCCCAGGAACAACAGCAGGAACGCGCCGCGCCCGCGGTGCTGGGCAAAGTCCAGCAGCACCAGTGCCGGCGCA
>JANNMP010000241.1:0-12952 GCA_031398015.1 Burkholderiaceae bacterium | reverse complement strand
GCCACCGAGAAGATCTTGATGATCTTGTTCTGGTTGATGTTGATGAAGCCCACCGTCGCGTCCATCAGGAAGTTGATCTTGTCGAACAGGAACGCGGTGTGGCTGTCCAGCGAGTCGATGTCGCGCATGATCTGGCGCGCTTCTTCAAACTGCTCGGCATTGAGCAGGCGGCTGCGCATCATGAAACTCACCGCGCGGCGGGTGTCCATCACGTTGCGGCGGATGCGGCCGTTCAAGTCTTCTTCCTTGGCGATGGCCGACAGCGCGTCACCGGCGGCGCGGTCGTCCACATCCTGCTTGAGCACCCGCGCGCTCACTTTCTCCAGGCTGTCGTAGATGCCTTCGAGCGCGTCGGCTGAATATTCGGCGTCGGCGTCGTACAGCTTGAGCAGCACGTCCTTGGCGTCGCCGATCAGCGCCGGGATGCGGCGCGCGCGCAGGCGCAGCAGGCGGAACACCGGCAGGTCTTCACCATGCACCGAAAACAGCACCCCGTCCTTCAGGATGAAGGCGACCCGCACGTTGCGCGGCGTCACGTCGTCATCGATCAGAAAGTCCGACCGGATGTGCAGCTCGCCGTTGTCTTCTTCGTAGAAGCGGGCCGACTCTTCCAGGTCGTCATCGACGATGTTCTCGGGGATGGTGAGGCCGAAGCGGGCCTGGATCCAGCCCTTTTCAAGCGGTTGCGGCGCTTCCAGGTCCACCCACACCGGTGTGGCGCTGGCCAAGGTGTCGGGGTTGTCGATTTCCTGCTGCGCAAGCCTGCCTTGGGCCAGCGTGAACACGTTGAGCATGGCGCTCTCCAGGGCGCTGCGGCGGCCCGTTGCGGGCGGCCGTGGGTGCCGGGGTGGTGCGAGTGTTTGATGTGGCCGCCCCACCCCAGGCCAGTGCCCGGTGTGGACGGTCACCGAGGGTGACTGGGGTCCAACATGCGGCTCCGAAATGTCGCTGCGGAATTATGGCATCGGGCCCAGGCGGGGCCCGCCTGCGCCTGGTCGTGTTCAGGCCACCGACAACAGGCGCTCGATGGTCTCGACCAGCCGCAACGGGCTGAACGGCTTGACCAAATAGGCATCGGCACCGGCCAGCTGCCCCGCATCCAGGTCCTGCGCCAACGCACGCGCGGTGAGCAACACCACCCGGGTGTGCCGCAGGGCCGGCTGGGCGCGCACCTGGGCACAGACCTGAAAGCCGTCGAGCGCGCCGGCCATCATCACGTCGAGCAAGATGAGATCGGGCAACACGGTGGCGGCCAGGGCCAAGCCATCAACGCCGTTGTCAGCCTCATGCAGCACATAAGGCTCGAACTCGAGCGTCATGCGGATCAGCTTGCGGATGTCGGCCTGGTCTTCGACGATCAGCAGCTGTTTCATTGCGTTGCGGTGCTCAGCGCCGTGGCGCCGCACGGCGCCCCGGCGCTGGTTCAGGCGGGTGTGGCCAGCGCGGCCACACGGTCACGCACCAGCGCTTCCAGCTCGTCAAAAGGCACCGGCTTGTGGAACACGCGCACCTGGCCCGGCAACCCGCCGCGCCGTTCGATGTCGGCAGCCGACAGTGCGGTGACCACCACGATTTCCATGTCGTCGAAGGCGGGGCCCACACGGCGCAGCGACGCAATCATCTTGAAACCGTCCATGCCCGGCATATTCAGGTCAGTGACCAGCAAATCAGGGCATTGCTGGCCCATGCGCAACAAGGCCTCGAATCCGTCGGAGGCGGGTGTCACGTCGATCGGCAAATCCCAACCGGCAATCACCATGGTGAACAAACGCAACAGTTCGGGCTCGTCTTCAACCACCATGACCCGCAGCCGGGTATCCCCACCCGAGCGCAACGGTGCCGGCTGGGTGTCACCGGACAATGCCGCACGGCGCTCGCCGATCAGCCGCTCAACCGCGACGCGTGAGATGCGGCGGTGGCCGCCGGCAGTCTTCCAGGCTGGCAACACCCCGCTTTCAACCCACAACTGCACGGTACGCAATGCAACGCCCAGTTGCTCGGCGGCTTCTCGGGTGGACAGGACATCGTCGTTCGTGGGGTTCTTGCGCATCACGCTGCCGGCCAGACCGGCCTTGGAGGTCGCTTTGCCAGGATGCATCGGCCCAGCACAACGTCAGTATTGACCGCGATCCCTGCCAATGCTTTGCACATGCCGCATGGTGGGCTGAAACCGCAACTTTTTTTCACTTTACCTTGATTGGGTGGGGCAGTTGCAAGCCACCCCTAGGAAAACACGGATGTCACATCTGACAGTGCGGCAAAACGACAGCCGAGATGTTCAAGGCTGTCAGTTGTGCCGAAGCACGCAAAACGGCCCCTGGCACGCAAAGTCCACCCCTTGTCATGGTGCAGACATCAAGCGCACACTGGGCTCGGACGGCTGGCGCTGCGCGCTTCGTCGGCAAGGCATCGACAAACCCGTCCGGGACCCAAGCAACCCTTTGAAAGGACGCTCTGATGAACCTGACGATCAGCGGACACCATCTGGATGTCACTCCGGCGCTTCGTGAGTACGTGCTCACCAAGCTTGATCGGGTCACAAGGCACTTCGACCAGGTGGTCGACATCAGTGTTCTGCTGACAGTGGAGAAGCTCAAGGAGAAGGAACGACGGCAGAAGGCCGAGGTGACATTGCGTGTCAAGGGCAAGGACATCTTTGTCGAGCAATCGCATGAAGACCTGTATGCCGCCATCGACCAGTTGATGGACAAGCTCGACCGCCAGGTCTGCCGCCACAAGGACAAGCTGCAGGACCACCACCACCCAGCGCCCAAGCGGCTGGACGTCGGCGTGGCCTGAAGCCCTGCCCCGCCAGACCCACGGCCCCTGCGGGGGCCGTTTTGCAGACCCCAACATGTTTTCGCTGTCGTGACAACATCCCGCAGTTGCGGGTGCGGTCTGCATTGCGGTGCAGCAACGCATTTCTATAATCATTTTTCAGTCACAGGGCCCGTGATTGCGCCGGCCAGAAGCTGTCGTGATACGGGGTGAACGCCATGAACCGTCTCGCCGCCATCCTGCCCGTCGCCAACGTGGTGGTGAACGTGGATGCCACCAGCAAGAAGCGCGCGTTTGAACACGCCGGCTTGCTGTTCGAGAACCAGCACGCCATTGCCCGCGCCACCGTCACCGACAACCTGTTTGCGCGCGAACGGCTGGGCTCCACCGGGCTGGGCCACGCGGTGGCGATTCCACATGGCCGCATCAAGGGCCTGAAGAACCCGCTGGCGGCTGTGTTGCGGGTGCAGCAGCCGATTCCGTTCGACGCCCCTGACGACGAGCCGGTGGGCCTGCTGATCTTCTTGCTGGTGCCAGAGGCCGCCACCCAGCGCCACCTCGAAATCCTGTCGGAGATTGCCGAGCTGTTGTCTGACCGCGAGCTGCGCGAGCGCCTGAAATCTGCCGAAGACGCACCAGCACTGCACAAGCTGATCGCCGGTTGGGCGCCTCTGAAATCAGTCGCCTGATGTCGTTCGCCTGACCACCACGCTGTTGCCAGGGGCCAACGCTTGAAGCCGACATCGATCAGCGCCGAGGCGCTGTTCGAAGCCCACCGCGAGCTGCTGCACTGGGCCTGGATTGCCGGCCATGCCCACCCCGAGCGCCGTTTCGACGACGCCGCCGTGCGTGACGCCCAGGGTGCTGCCGACCTGGTTGGCTACCTCAACTACGTCCACCCCTACAGGGTGCAGATCGTCGGCTGGCGCGAGGTGAAGTACCTGTCCGAATCGCTGCCTGAAGACCAGGAGCGGCGCATCTCGCGCATCGTCACGCTGGAGCCGCCGGTGTTGATCGCCGCCGACGGCGTCACGCCACCCGACCGGCTGGTGGCGATGTGTGACCGCGCTGAAATCCCGCTGTTTGTCACCGCCGAATCGGCCGGCCAGGTGATCGACATCGTGCGCGCCTATCTGGCCCAGTTGTTTGCCGACCGCATCACCCGCCACGGCGTGTTCATGGACATCCTGGGCGTGGGCGTGCTGCTCACCGGCGAAAGCGGCTTGGGCAAGAGTGAGCTGGGGCTCGAGCTGATCTCGCGCGGCCACGGCCTGGTGGCCGATGACGCGGTCGATGTGTACAAGACATCGCAGAGCGCACTTGAAGGCCGCTGCCCCGACCTGCTGCTGAACCTGCTGGAAGTGCGCGGCATCGGCCTGCTCGACATCAAAGCGATCTTTGGCGAGACCGCCGTGCGCCGCAAGATGCGCCTGAAGCTGATCGTGCACCTGGTGCGCAAGGAGACGATGGAGCGTGAATTCGAGCGCCTGCCCTACGAGCCGCTGTACGAAGAGATTCTCGGCATTGCGGTGCGCAAGGTGGTGATCACGGTGGACGCCGGCCGCAACCTGGCGGTGCTGGTGGAGGCGGCGGTGCGCAACACCATCCTGCAGTTGCGCGGCATCGACACCTACCAGGAATTCATTGAGCGCCACCAGCGCGCCATGCAGCAGCCTGAATCCTGATCAACGCTCACTTGAGCTTGTGCGGGCAGGCCGGCTTGTTGCACACCGCGTACAGCGACAGCGCATGGTCTTGCAGCTCAAAGCCGCGGGCCTGGGCCACGGCACGCTGGCGCTGCTCGATCTCGGCGTCGTAGAACTCCTCGACCCGGCCGCAGCTCAGGCACAGCAGGTGGTCATGGTGCTGGCCCTCATTGAGCTCAAACACCGATTTGCCGGATTCGAAGTGGCTGCGTGACAGCAGCCCGGCCTGCTCAAACTGCATCAGCACCCGGTACACCGTGGCCAGGCCGATGTCGGCGCCCTCCATCAGCAGGGCCTTGAACACGTCCTCGGCCGTCATGTGGCGTTGCGATGTGCGCTGGAAGACCTCCAGGATCTTGATGCGCGGCAACGTCGCCTTCAGCCCGCTGCTCTTGAGCTCATCGGCGTGGGACTGCGGTGGGTCAGGTCGCTGGGGCATGGTGCGTGGCTAGAATCGTTCGATCATATCCAGCATGTCGCGGCGCACTGCCCACGGCCCACCGTTGCCGCGCCAGCACCACCGCACAGCACCCAACTTGGCAAACTCCTTGCGCACATCCTCCGTTTGTTGCCGCACCGGCCTCAGCGCCTGGTTGCCGCTGGCGCTTGCAGCGGCCTTGGGTGGTTGTTCGATGCTGCCCGCGCTGCCGTCGCTGCAGTCGGGCGACAGCTTCCTTGGCCTGGTCACGCCCTACCGCATGGACATCGTGCAGGGCAATGTCGTCACCCAGGAGCAGGCCGCGCGGGTGCAGCCGGGCATGAGCCGCGCCCAGGTGCGCGACATCCTGGGCTCACCGATGTTGACCGATGTGTTCCACAGCGACCGCTGGGACTACATCTTCACCATCCAGCGCCAGGGCACCACGCCACAGCGGCGCGAGGTGGTGGCGCTGTTCAGCGGCGACAAGCTTGACCGGCTGGACGCCAACGACCTGCCGACCGAACGTGAATTCGTCGCCGCGATCAGCCGCCCGCTGACGGGCAAGCGCGCGCCGGTGGCGGCGCTCAGTGACGCGCAGATCAAGGCCCTGCCCAAGCCACCGGTCACGGCCGCCGAGCCGGCGGCGCCGGTTGGCGCGGTGCGCACCTATCCACCGTTGGAAGAATGAGGGCCGAGCCGCTCCGCATTGCGGTGGCAGGTGCCTCGGGCCGCATGGGCCGCATGCTGGTCGATGCCGTGCTGGCGGCACCCGACTGCCAACTGGCCGGCGCGCTCGACATCGCCGCCAGCACAGCACTGGGCCAGGATGCCGGCGCCTTTGCCGGCCGCCACACCGGCGTGCTGATCACCAGTGATCTGCAGCAAGGCCTGGCCCAAGCCCAGGTGCTGATCGACTTCACCCGCCCCGACGGCACGCTGGCGCATCTGGCCGCCTGCCGTGCGCTGGGCGTCAAGGCGGTGATCGGCACCACCGGTTTCAGCGCCGCGCAAAAGGCCCAGATCAGCGCCCACGCCGCCCACACGGCGGTGGTGATGGCGCCCAACATGAGCGTGGGCGTCAACGTCGTGCTCAAGCTGCTGGCCCAGGCTGCGCGCGCGCTGAACACCGGTTACGACATCGAGGTGATCGAAGCCCACCACCGCCACAAGGTGGACGCGCCCAGCGGGACTGCGCTGCAGATGGGCGAGGTGCTGGCCGCCGCGCTGGGGCGTGACTTGAAAGACTGCGCGGTCTACGCCCGCGAAGGCGTCACCGGTGAGCGTGATCCATCGACCATCGGCTTTGCCGCCATCCGCGGTGGTGACATCGTCGGTGACCACACGGTGTTGTTTGCCGGCACCGGCGAGCGCATCGAGATCAGCCACAAGGCCGGCAGCCGCGCCGGTTATGCGCAAGGCAGCCTGCGCGCGGCGCGCTTTCTGGCCGGCCGCAGCACTGGTCTGTTCGACATGAACGACGTGCTTGGGTTGGCCTGATCGGCGCCGATGCAAGGCCTGCTGCAGTTCTGGGCTGACAACGACGCCATCGGCCGCACGGTGGTGGTGCTGCTGCTGGCGATGAGCGTCAGCGCCTGGGTGCTGATCTTCTGGAAAGGCTGGGTGCTTGTGCGCGCCCGCCATGACATCGACCGCGCGGTGGGCGCGTTCTGGTCGGCGGCCGATGTGCAGGCCGGCCACACGCGGCTGGCCGCACTTGACCGGGAACAGGTGCTGCTGCCGCTGCTGGCCGCCGGCACATTGACCGAGCCCGCCGGCACGCTGGCCACCCGCGCCGCGCTGGGCTCGCAGCTGACCCGCCGCCTGCGTGAGGCGCTGCAGCGCAGCCTGGCGCATTTGCGCTTCGGCCAGGTGCTGCTGGCCTCGATCGGCAGCACGGCGCCGTTCATCGGCCTGTTCGGCACGGTCTGGGGCATCTACCACGCGCTGATCAGCATCTCGGCGGCCGGCTCGATGACCATCGACAAGGTGTCGGGCCCGGTCGGTGAGGCCCTGGTGATGACCGCCGCCGGCCTGGCGGTGGCCATCCCCGCCGTGCTGGCCTACAACCTGTTCGGCCAATGGGTGGCGGCCTGCGAGGCCGGGCTCGAAGGCTTTGCGCATGACCTGCGCGAGATGGCGCTGGACGGCGCCGCCACCGAGACCTGACATGGCCTTCGGTCGCCTGCAGCGCGGCGGCGAATCGCAGCCGATGAGCGAGATCAACATGACGCCGCTGATCGACGTGATGCTGGTGCTGCTGGTGATCTTCATCATCACCGCGCCGCTGATGAGCAGCAGCCTGCGGCTGGACCTGCCCAAGACCCAGGGCGCCACGCCCACCGACGCGCCGCTGTTCGTCACCGTGGCAGTGGACGCGCAGGGCGCGCTGTTCTGGGGTGACGAGCCGGTCAGCGCGGCGCAACTGCAGGCCAAGGTGGCCGCCAGCGCCCGCCGCAACCCGGCCACCGAGGTGCAGTTGCGTGCCGACCAGGCCGTGCCCTTCGGCCGCATTGCCGAGTTGATCGGCCTGGTGCAGGCCGGCGGCCTGAACCGGGTGGGCTTTGTCACCGAGGCCCCGCCGCGCTGACCCCGCGCCTGCCCCGGCGGCGCCGGACCCCCCTCCTACAATCTGGCGGATGAACGAGAAATACGCCCCCGCCGAGGTTGAAGCCGCCGCGCAATCGCACTGGGCGCAGCCACTGTGGAATGGCCGCAGCGCCTACCGGGTGGTCGCCGATGCCAGCCGCCCCAAGTTCTATGCCTGCAGCATGCTGCCCTACCCCAGCGGCAAGCTGCACATGGGCCATGTGCGCAACTACACCATCAACGACATGCTGGCACGCCAGCTGCGCATGCGCGGCCACAACGTGCTGATGCCGATGGGCTGGGACGCCTTCGGCCTGCCGGCCGAAAACGCGGCGATGAAGAACAAGGTGCCACCCGGCCCCTGGACCGACAGCAACATCGCCCAGATGAAGGCGCAAATGCAGGCCCTGGGGCTGGCCTTCGACTGGAGCCGCGAGGTCTCGACCTGCGACCCGGCCTACTACAAATGGAACCAGTGGCTGTTCCTGAAAATGCTGCAAGCCGGCATTGCCGAGCGCCGCACCCAGACCGTCAACTGGGACCCGGTGGACCAGACCGTGCTGGCCAATGAGCAGGTGATCGACGGCCGCGGCTGGCGCAGCGGCGCGCTGATCGAAAAGCGCGAGATCCCCGGCTACTACCTGAAGATCACCCAGTACGCTGAAGAACTGCTGTCGGCGGTGAACAACCCCGCTGACCCGCACTACCTGGCCGGCTGGCCCGAGCGGGTGCGGCTGATGCAGGAGAACTGGATCGGCAAGAGCGAGGGTGTGCGCTTTGCGTTCACCCACGGCATTGCCGATGCGGCTGGCGCACTGATCGGCGGCGGCCGGCTGTGGGTGTTCACCACCCGCGCCGACACCATCATGGGCGTGACCTTCTGCGCCGTGGCGCCCGAGCATGCACTGGCGCGGCATGCAGCGCAGTCGAACCCGGCCGTGGCAGCCTTCATCGCCGACTGCGCCAAGGGTGGCACCACCGAAGCCGAACTCGCCACGCAAGAGAAAAAAGGCGTGGCCACCGGCCTCGCCGTCAACCACCCGCTGACCGGCGAGCCGGTGGCGGTGTGGGTGGGCAATTACGTGCTGATGGCCTATGGCGACGGCGCGGTGATGGGCGTGCCGGCACATGACCAGCGTGACTTCGAGTTCGCCAAGAAGTACGGCCTGGGTGTGCGGCAAGTGGTGGCGGTGGCCGGCGAGACCTTCAGCACCGAAACCTGGGCCGACTGGTACGCCGACAAGCAGCGTGGCCAGTGCGTGAACAGCGGCATGCTCGACGGCCTGGGCCTGAAAGCCGCCGTGGCCAAGGTGGCCGATGTGCTGCAAGCCCAGGGCCTGGGCGAGACCAAGACCACCTGGCGCCTGCGTGACTGGGGCGTCAGCCGCCAGCGCTACTGGGGCACGCCGATCCCGATCATCCACTGCGCCGAGCATGGCGCCGTGCCGGTGCCCGAGGCCGACCTGCCGGTGGTGCTGCCCGCCGACTGCGTACCCGACGGCAGCGGCAACCCGCTGCACCAGCGCGCCGATTTCCTGCACGCGGCCTGCCCCGTGTGCGGCGCGCCGTCGCGGCGCGAGACCGACACCCTGGACACCTTCGTCGATTCGTCGTGGTACTTCATGCGCTACTGCGACCCGCACAACACCGACGCGATGGTGTCCGAGGACACCGACTACTGGATGCCGGTGGACCAGTACATCGGTGGTGTCGAGCATGCCATCCTGCACCTGCTCTACGCCAGGTTCTGGACCAAGGTGATGCGTGACCTGGGCCTGGTCAAAGCCAGCGAGCCGTTCACCAAGCTGCTGACCCAGGGCATGGTTCTGAAGGAAGCCTTTGTGCGCCAGACCGAAACCGGCGGCCGTGAATACTTCTGGGAACATGACCTGGACCTGGTGCGCGACGAGCATGCCAAGGTGGTGTCGGCCAGCGCCAAGCGCGACGGCCTGCCGGTGGCCTGTGAGGGCTGGACCACGATGTCGAAGTCGAAGAACAACGGCGTTGACCCACAGGCGCTGATCAACAGCCACGGCGCCGACACCGCGCGCCTGTTCGTGATGTTTGCCAGCCCGCCCGAGCAGACGCTGGAATGGAACGACGCCGGTGTCGAAGGCGCGCACCGCTTCTTGAAGCGGGTGTGGGCCTTCAGCGTCAAGCATGCCGCGCTGCTGCAAACCGCTGCAGCGCCGCCCACCGAGCTGCCTGACGATGCCAAGGCCTTGCGCCGCGAGCTGCACAGCGTGCTGCGCCAGATCAACCATGACTTCGACCGCATGCAGTACAACACCGTGGTCTCTGGCGCGATGAAGCTGTTGAACGCGCTCGATGGCTTCCACAACAACGGCAGCGCCGCCCACGCCGCCACGCTGCGCGAAGGTGTGTCGCTGTTGCTGCGCTGCCTGTACCCGGCCTGCCCGCACATCGGCCACGCGCTGTGGTCCGGCCTGGGCTTTGCCGCGCAGATGGGTGACCTGCTCGACGCGCCCTGGCCACAGGTGGACGAGGCCGCGCTGCTGCAAGACCAGGTTGAACTGGTGCTGCAGATCGCCGGCAAGACACGCGGTGCGGTCAGCGTGCCGGCAGCGGCCGACCGCGCCGCCATCGAGGCGGCGGCATTGGCATCCCCCGAGTTCGCCAAGTTCAGCGCCGGCCAACCGGCAAAGAAGGTGATCGTGGTGCCGGGCCGGCTGGTCAACGTGGTGGTCTGACGGTGCGCCGCCGCTGGCTGCTGCTGGCAGCTCCGGTGAGTCTGGGCAACGCAGTGTTGCTGCCAGGCTGCGGCTTCGCGTTGCGCCAGACGCCCATGCTGCCGTTCCAGCGCATCGCGCTGACCGGTTTTGCGCCCAGCTCGGCGCTGGCCGAGGCCCTGCGCCAGCGCCTGGCCGAGCGGGCCCAGGTGGTGGCCACGGCCGCACAGGCCGAGGTGCTGCTGCAAGCGCTGCACGACCAACGCGAGCGCAGCGTGGTGGCGTCCACCGCCGCCGGCCAGGTGCGTGAGCTGCAACTGCGGGTGCGGTTCGAGTTCCGCCTGGCCAGCGCCACCGGCCGTGAGCTGATCGCCCCCACCGAGCTGCTGCTGACACGCGACATGAGCTACAGCGAAACCGCCGCGCTGGCCAAGGCGCAGGAAGAAGCCGAGCTGGTGGCTGCCATGCAGGCCGACATCGTGCAGCAGGTGCTGCGCCGGCTGGCGCAGGTGCGGCTGGATGGGCCGGGCCCGGTGTCGCTGCCCACACGCTGAGACAAACCGCCATGCAACTGCGCGCCGAGCAACTGCCGCAACACCTGGCCCAGCAGGCCAGCCGCGGCCTGTTGCCGGTCTACACCATCCACGGCGACGAGCCGCTGCTGGCGATGGAAGCCGGCGACGCGATCCGTGCGGCCGCACGGGCGGCGGGTTATGTCGAGCGCCAGGTGTTCAGCGTCAGCGGCGCGCATTTTGATTGGTCGGGCCTGCTGGGCGCGGCGCAGGCGATGAGCCTGTTTGCCGACCGCCAGCTGATCGAAATCCGCATCCCCGGCGGCAAACCGGGCAAGGACGGCAGCGACGCCTTGCAGCGCTACTGCGCCCACTTGAGCGACGGCGTGCGCACCATCGTGCACTTGCCCAAGCTCGACCGCCAGCAGCAGCAGGGCGCCTGGTTCTGCGCGCTGGCGGCAGCCGGCGCCAGCATCGAGGTGCTGGGCATCGACCGCCGCGCCCTGCCCACCTGGATCGCCCAGCGCCTGGCCGCCCAAGGCCAGCGTGTGGCCGGCGGCGAGGCCGGCGTGGCGACGCTGGCCTTTTTTGCCGACCGGGTCGAAGGCAACCTGCTGGCCGCCCACCATGAGCTGCAAAAACTGGCGCTGCTGTACCCGGCTGGCGAGCTGGCGTTTGATCAGGTGCAGGCGGCCGTGTTGAACGTGGCCCGCTACGACGTGGCCAAGCTGTGTGATGCCGTGCTCACCGGCCAGACCGCACGGGTGCTGCGCATGCTCGACGGCTTGCGCGCCGAAGGTGAAGCCGCCGTGCTGGTGCACTGGCACCTGGCCGACACCATCAGCGGCCTGAAGCGGGTGAAGGACGCGCTGGCCCGTGGCTTGCCGCTGCCGCTGGCCTTCAATGAAGGCCGGGTCTGGGGGCCGAAGCAGCGCTTGTACGAACGCGCGCTGCCGCTGCTGGCAACGCAGCAGCTGGCGCAGCTGGTCGAAGCCGCCAGCCTTTGCGACGGTGTCGTCAAGGGCCTGAAGCACCCGCTGTGGCCGCTGGAGCCCTGGGACGCGCTGCGCCGCCTGGCGCTGCTGCTGGTGCAGGCAGTGGCCGCAGCGCCGCCACCGCGTGGCCAGGCGCCGCTGCTGCGGTCGCGCCTGGCGTTGGACGGCTGAGCGGGCAACAGTGCCGGCTGTCGGAACCCGCAGCCAGTCCCCGCTGTCAGTACCCGCTGTCGCGCCGCACCAGGTGCTGCAGCGGCGCGCCGCGCGCCAATGCATCGATGTTGGCCGCCACCACCGCCGCCGCGCTGCGCGGGTCGGTCAGTGCTGCCACATGCGGCAGCACGCTCACCTGCGGGTGCCGCCAGAACGGGTGGTCGGCTGGCAGCGGCTCGGTGTGGAACACGTCCAGCACCGCATGGCCGATGTGGCCACGGTCGAGTGCAGCCAGCAAGTCGGCATCGACCAGATGCGCGCCGCGCGCCAGGTTCACCAGGCCGGCGCCGCGAGGCAGGCGCGCCAGCAGCGCCGCGTCGATCAGGCCGCGGGTGTCGGCGGTCAGCGGCAGCAGGTTGAGCAGCACCTGGGCCGTGGCCAGCGCGTGATG
This sequence comes from Burkholderiaceae bacterium, assembly GCA_031398015.1. GTDB lineage: Bacteria > Pseudomonadota > Gammaproteobacteria > Burkholderiales > Burkholderiaceae_C > Pseudaquabacterium. The sequence goes on along the minus strand of JANNMP010000241.1, from coordinate 660 downwards.
CAGGCCGGCGGTGCCGCTGTGCACTTGCACGCCGGGCGGCGCCGCAGCGCCACCAGCACGCCGCCAGGCGGCCACCGCAAAGCCTTGCTGCAACAGCCGCAGCGCCACCGCCTGGCCCATCTGGCCCAGGCCCAGCAGCAGCACCGGCACATCGGCGGCCGTGCGCTGCGGCTGCTGTTGCCAGACACCAGCGTGCTGCTGGCGCGCATAGCCAAAGAACCCACGCTGCAGCGCCAGCGTGGCCCACAGCGCGGTGTCGGCCATGGCCTGGTTCATCGCCGGGTCAACCATGCGGGCGATGGGCACGGCGGGCGGCAGCGTGCTGTCCTGCAGCAGCCGGTCGACACCGGCCCACAGGCTCTGGATCAGTTGCAGGCGTGGCAAGCCGGCCAGTCGGCCGGGCGGCGGGTTGGCCACGATGGCGGCGTCGATCTGGTCGTCTGGCACCTCGGCACGCGCCAGGCACAGGCGGTGGCCGGGCAGGGCCTGGCTGGCGTTTCGGTCAAGTGGTCCGGCGTCCCGGTCATTCAACGCGCGGACGCAAAGCCTTAGTTGATCGCCCCATGACGGGGCCGCTGTTGGTCTCGAGCCGACGCAAGGAAGTCCGAAATGTCCACCGCAGAAACCCTCAAGGCCGAACCCAAGATCGTCAACGGCACG
>JANNMP010000218.1:0-3667 GCA_031398015.1 Burkholderiaceae bacterium | reverse complement strand
AGGCATTGATCGACGTGACCAGCAGGCCCGAGTTGCCGTTGGGCCGCAGCGCGGTGTCGATGTCGAACAGCTCACCGGCGGCGGTGCGCAGCGTCAGCCAGGTGATGAGTTTGCGCACGAAGTGGCCATAGACCTCTTGCGCGCGGTCGGCATCGGGCTCGTCGGCATCGTCGGAGAGGAAGACCACGTCCAGGTCACTGCCATAGCCCAGCTCTTTGCCGCCGAGCTTGCCGTAGGCGATGACAGCGAAGTTGGGCGCCGCGCGGTGGTGCGAGCGCAGCCGCGGCCAGGCCCAGCGCAGCGTGATGGCCAGCGTGGCGTCGGCCAGCGCCGACAGGTCGTCGGCCACCTGCTCCACGCTGATCAGCCCCTCCACATCCCGCACCAGGGTGCGGAACACCTCGGCATGGTGGGCATGGCGCAGGGTGTCGAGCAGCGCGTCTTCGTTGTCCTCACCGGCGCGCTGCCAGGCGCTGTGGCGCTCTTGCAGGCCGGCTGTGTACTCGGCGGCATTGAAGCGCTCGCGCAGCAGGCGTTCGTCCGACAGCTCGTCGATGACGCCCGGGTGGCGCATCAGGTACTGCATCGGCCAGCGCGCCAGGCCCAGCAGGCGCAGCAGGCGGCGCAGCACCTCGGGCCGCTCGGCCAGCAGCGCCAGGTAGCTGTCGCGGCGCAGCAGCGGCTCCAGCCAGTCGATGAAGCGCAGCGCGCTGTCTTCGGTGCACAGGCCGTCGGCCACGCAGGCGCCGGTGCGCTGCAGCAGCCGGCCCAGGCGCAGCTTGGCTTCTTCACGCAGCGCTGCCACCCGTGGGTGCTCACGCCAGGGCCGCACACGCGCGGCCAGGCCCGGTGGCAGCTTGTCGAGCAACTCGTCGTTGTCGATGGCCAAGGGGCCAGGGCCGCAGGCGACGCAGCCGTTGCGTGGCGCGCCGGCGTCCTGGCCGTCGTGCAGCAGGGCGTCAAATTCATTGGCCACCAGCTCGCGGATTTCACACAGCCGGTCAAGCAGGCCACAGGCCATCGACAGCCTGGCGCCCGGCTGGTCACACAGGCCCAGCGAGCGGGCGATCCAGTCCAGGTCGGCGTCGTTGGTGGGCAGCAAATGGGTCTGCTGGTCGTCCAGGTACTGGATGCGGTGCTCCACCTGGCGCAAGAACACATAGGCCTCGTGCAGCTTGGTTGCGGTGTCGGCCTTCATCAACCCGCGCCCGGCCAGCTTCTGCAGGCTCTTGAGCGTGCTGCGGGTGCGGATCTCCGGGAACTGGCCACCACGCACCACCAGCAGCAATTGCACGATGAACTCGATCTCGCGGATGCCGCCGCGCGACAGCTTGACGTCATTCGCGCGTTCGGGCCGGCCGGCGGCGCGGCGCTGGGCTTCCTCGCGGATCTTGCGGTGCAACTGGCGCAGGCCTTCAAAAATGCCGTAGTCCAGATAGCGCCGGTAGACAAACGCCGAGACCAGGCCGCGCAGCGGCAAAGCCCTGCCCGAAGTGACGGCCGCACGCGGCGCCACCACCCGGCTCTTGAGCCAGGCAAAACGCTCCCACTCCCGGCCCTGCACCTGGAAATACTCTTCCAGCATGCCCAGGCTGACCACCGGCGGGCCACTGTTGCCGTTGGGCCGCAGCGCCAGGTCGACACGGAACACCTGGCCGTCGTCTGTGGTGTCGCCGATCAGCGCATACAGCCGCTTGGCCACGCGGCTGAAGTACTCGTGCGCACTGGTCTGTGCAGCGCCATCGGTTTGGCCGTCGTCTTCATAGACATAGACCAGGTCGATGTCGGAGGACACGTTCAATTCACGCGCGCCCAGCTTGCCCATGCCGACGATCCAGAAATCGATCACCCGGCCCTGGTCATCACGCGGGGCGCCGCTGCGCTGGTCTTCGTCGCTGCGGGCAGCGGCCAGGGCGATGTCCAGCGTGGCCTCGGCCAGCGCTGTCATCGCATGGGTGATGTGCGCCAGCGGCGCGGCCTGTTCCACGTCCAGCACCGCCAGCCGCTCCAGCACCAGCTGGCGCGCCACCCGCAGCGCCGACGGCAAACCGCGGCCAGCGCCCTGCAGGCGTTGCACCAGCGCAGTGATGGTGGCGGCGTCGGGCACACCAGGCGGCAGTGCCGCCAGGTCATCGGCATAGCGGCGCCGGATGCGCTGCACGAAGCGGCTGTGTGCAGCGCTGGCGCGCGCTGCCTGGGTGTCGGGCGGGTGAAGTTCGGAACCCATGGTGTGCGGGGGGCTCTGTGCTAGATTGCCCTGCGGCCTACCGCCTGCTGGCGCTGCACTCCAAGCCCAGTTCGACGGCTGGTGGGCCACCCCGGGCCAGGCAGACGCCGGCCGGCCCCACGCGCCGCGCACTGGTTCTCGCTCCTCATCCATGCCTCACTCGCGTCTGTCAGCTGCGGTGCGCCCATTGCGGCGCCAGTGGGCCGGCCCTGTTTGGCAGGGGTTGCGGCGCGGCCTGTGGCGCTGGGGTTGGCGTCTTGCGCTGGGGTTGTTGTCGGCCGCCTGGGCCCTGGCCCTGGTGGCCTGGCTCACGCTGCAGTGGCTGATTCTGCCGCGTCTGGACGAATGGCGCCCACGCGCCGAAATGCTGGCCAGCCAGGCGCTGGGGCACCCGGTGCAGATCGGCCGCATCGCGGCCACCGGCGGCGGCTGGTTGCCGGCCTTCACGCTGCAAGACGTGGTACTGCACGACGCCCAAGGTCAGCAGGCGCTGCGCCTGCCGCAGGTGCAGGCGGCGCTGTCGGTGCCGTCGCTGCTGGCACTGCGGCTGCGTTTTGCGCAATTGCTGATCGAGGACGCCAGCCTCGACGTGCGCCGTGACGCCCAGGGCCGCTGGTTTGTCGGCGGCCTGGCGGTGGGCCCGGCGCAGCCCACGCTGGACGGCGCCAGCGGCGCCGACTGGTTGTTCGTGCAAGAAGAGCTGCTGGTGCGCGGCGCCACCGTGCGCTGGCTCGACGAGCAGCGCGGCGCGGCGCCGCTGGTCTTGGCCAATGTGCAATTGCTGCTGCGCAACCGTGGCCGGCGCCATGAGCTGCGGCTGGACGCCACGCCGCCGCCCGATTGGGGCGAGCGTTTTGCCATCGTCGGCACGGCGCGTGGTGCGCTGTTGTCGCGTGCCGGTGATTGGCAGCGCTGGAAGGGCAGGCTGTATGCCCATCTGCCCCGCGCCGATGTGCGGCAACTGCGCCAGCACCTCGACCTGCCGGTCGACCTGCAGCAGGGCCGCGCCGCGCTGCGGGCCTGGGTTGATTGGGACCAGGGCGTGCCCCAGGCGGTGACGCTGGACGCCGAGCTGCGCGGCGTGCAAGTGCAACTGGCGCGTGCGCTGGCACCGGTGGCGCTGGCTGAGCTGGGTGTGCGCCTGGTGGCCGAGCGCCAGGGCACGGGCGCGCGGCTGGCGTTGCAGGGCCTGGCCTTCACCATGCCCGACGGCGCGGTGTGGGCGCCCAGCAACCTGGCGCTGCAGTGGCGGCCGGCAGCGGTGGCCGCAACGCAGCCGGCAGCGGCCACGCCGGCAACGGCGCCTGACGCCGGCCGCCATTGGCTGCCGGCTTTCGATGGCGGCCAGCTCAGCGCCGACCGGCTCGATTTGCCGCTGCTGGCCACGCTGGCCGAGCGTCTGCCCATCGGCACCGGCCTGCGCAGCCTGCTGCGCCAGCT
>JANNMP010000172.1:0-2749 GCA_031398015.1 Burkholderiaceae bacterium | reverse complement strand
GCCTGGGCAGCCTCAAGGTTTCAATCAAGTGACCCAGCAGGAGACGGGCATGGAGCTGTACAACTACTTCCGCTCGTCGGCCTCGTACCGGGTGCGCATCGCGCTGGCGCTCAAGGGCCTGGACTACGCCTACCTGCCTGTGCACCTGGCCAAGAACGAACACCTGGGCGAAAGCTACGGCGCCGTCTCGGCCAGCCGCCTGGTGCCGCTGCTGCACGATGGTGGGCACACGCTGACGCAGTCGCTGGCCATCATCGAGTATCTCGACGAGACCCACCCCGAGCCGCCGCTGCTGCCGGGCACGGCGCTTGAGCGCGCCCGCGTGCGCGCGCTGGCGCAGGACATCGCCTGCGAAATCCACCCGCTGAACAACCTGCGGGTGCTGCGCTACCTGGTGCATGAACTCAAGGTGAGCGAGGACGACAAGAACCGCTGGTACCGCCACTGGGTGGAGACCGGCCTGGAGGTTGTCGAGCGCCAGCTGGCCGCACAACCCGCGCGCTTTTGCCATGGCGACGCGCCGACGCTGGCTGACATCACGCTGGTGCCGCAGATCTTCAACGCCCAACGCTTTGATTGCCGCACCGACCATGTGCCGCAGGTGATGCGGGTGTTCGGCAACTGCATGCAGTTGCCCGCATTCGCCCAGGCCCAGCCGTCGGCCTGCCCGGATGCAGCCTGAGGCTGGGCGCGGCCTTCCGCAGGCCATCCGCCCAGACTGGCCGGCGCCTGCCGGGGTGCGCGCGCTGATGAGCACACGCGCAGGCGGTATCAGCGCCTCGCCATTTGACAGCCTGAACCTGCGCCCGGCAGCGTTGGGCGGTGGCGCCGCCGACGACCCGGCTGCGGTGCGCGAGAACCAGCACCGTTTTGCCATCGCGCTGGGCGCCCAGCCGGTGTGGCTGGCGCAGGTGCATGGCGCCGATGTGCTGGTCTTGACAGCCGATCACGCCCGGCCCGGTGCGCCGCTGCCGGTGGCGGACGCCAGCATTTGCACCGCGCCCGGCATGGCCTGCGCCGTGCTGGTGGCCGATTGCCTGCCGGTGCTGTTTTGCAGCGCCGACGGCCGCGTGGTGGGCGCGGCGCATGCCGGCTGGCGTGGCCTGGCGGCCGGTGTGCTGGACAACACCGTGGCCGCGTTGTGCCGCGCCGCCGGCTGCGCGCCGGATCAACTGCTGGCCTGGCTGGGGCCGTGCATCGGCCCGCAGGCCTTCGAAGTGGGTGCCGATGTGCTGCAGGCCTTTGGTGCCGACACTGCCGCAGCCGACAACCCATGGTTCCGCCCCAGCCCGCGCGCTGACGGCAGCCCACGCTGGCGGGCTGACCTGGCCGGCCTGGCGCGCCAGCGGCTGCGCTTGCTGGGGTTGACAGCGCTCAGCAGCGACGGCGGCTGCACCGTGGCCGATGGCTCACGGTTTTTCTCGTTCCGGCGTGATGTCCGCACTGGCCGGCTGGCCGCTGCCATCGCCGTCGGCGCTGGCGATTGAGGCCGTGCGCTCAGCCGACTCGGCGGCCCTGCGCGTGCGCCAGCGTGCGGGCGTGCCCAGCAGGTACATCACGATGGCCAATGGCAGCAGGCCATAGAGCAGGAATGTGAAGAAAGCGCCCAGCAGCGTGCCCTGGGTCGAGGTGGCTTCGGCCACGGTCATCAGCAGCACCACGAACATCCAGGCAATGGGGACAATGTGCATTTCAGATTGCGGTACGTAATGTCGCGTATCGAAAACCTGGCTGGTCCTCGGGTAAGCTAGAACCCTGACAACCCGCGATCTGGCACAGCATCGCACAGGGGCGCACTGCCTGCCGGCATCACGCCAGCCCCACCAAGTGGAGACAGACCATGACGCAGAAACCGCAACCCGCATTGAACGAGATCGGGCAGGCCCCCCAGGCCAACATTCAGGCCAACGTTCAGACCAGTGTGCAGACGATCAGCGATGCATTCACCGGCATGTGGAAAGGCATGACTGGCACAAGCTTGCCGATGGACGCCATGGCCAAGCTGCAGGGTGACTACATCAGCCAGGCCACGGCGATGTGGAACAACTCGCTGGCGGCCTTGCAGACGCCCGGCGCGGCCGCCGCACCACTGGGCGACAAGCGCTTTGCCGCCGACGCCTGGGCCAAGAACCCGGCCGCGGCGATGGTGGCCCAGGCCTACTTGCTGAATGCCCGCACCCTGCTGCAGATGGCCGACAGCGTGCAGGGCGACGCCAAGACCAAGGCCAAGATCCGCTTTGCGGTGCAGCAGTGGGTGGACGCGGCCAGCCCGGCCAACTTCCTGGCCACCAACCCCGAGGCGCTGGCCAAGGCGGTGGAAACACGCGGCGAGAGCATCACCCAGGGCATGCAGTTGCTGTGGAAGGACATCGAGCAGGGCCACATCTCGCAGACCGACGAGAGTGTGTTCGAGGTCGGCCGCAACGTGGCCACCAGCGAAGGCGCGGTGGTGTTCGAGAACGAGCTGTTCCAGCTCATCGAATACAAGCCGCTGACGCCCAAGGTGCATGCGCGGCCGATGCTGTTCATCCCGCCCTGCATCAACAAGTACTACATCCTCGACCTGCAGCCCGAGAACTCGGTGATCCGCTACACCGTGGAGCAGGGCCACCGGGTGTTTGTGGTCAGCTGGCGCAACCCCGATGCCAGCCTGGCCGCCAAGACCTGGGACGACTACATCGAAGGCGGCCCGATCACCGCCATCCATGCGGTGCAAGACATCAGCGGCGCCGAGCAGATCAACGCGCTG
>JANNMP010000165.1:0-1663 GCA_031398015.1 Burkholderiaceae bacterium | reverse complement strand
GAATATTTCACCATCCCTACCGCGGAGGGGAACGCTGGCGTAGGCGTTCGCGACATCGCCCTCATCGGCGAACCCCGTCGCACTCGATTGGCCGAGGCGGCGGTCGGCGGCGGAAACATCGGTGTTGAAGCCGTGGCTGGCCTCGGTCAGGCCCAGGCCATTGCGCACGTAGGTGCCGGCGTTGTTGATCTGGCCACCGTCGTAGCCGATCTGCTTGGTGCCTGCGGCGGCGGCGGCGCCGGCGTCGGTGAAGGTGGCACCGGCGTTGATGTTGAGCGCGCTGATGCGGTAAGGGTCGGTGTTGGCATTGCCGGCGTAGGAGTAGCCGATGTCGATGCGGCCGTTGCCGGCAGACCAGGTGGTGTTGCCGTTCAAGTTGAGCACCTGGCCGTAGCGCAGGGTGGCGACGTTGGCGCCGTTGAAGCTGGCCGCGCCGCTGACGTTGAGGGTGTTCTCGGTGCTGGTGGACAAGCCCAGCACACCACTGCCGAAGCTGGCGCTGCCGGTGTTGAGCGTGCCCGCGCCACCCAGGTAGCCGTTGGTCAATGCCAATGCGCCAACACTGCGTGCGCCGGTCACGATCACCGCATGGTTGCCGTTGTTGATGGTGGCGCGGTCAGCCGCACCCGGCACACCGCCCGGTGACCAGTTGGCCGCGTCAGCCCAGCTGCCGCTGCCACCCACCCACAGATAGTCCAGCGCGCTGGCCGGCGTGGCCAGGCCGCCGGCCAGCAGGGCCAGGGCCAATGGCAGGGGCCGCAGACGGCGGCGCAAGGCGTTGACGGATCGGCTGGTGCGCGGCGTGTTCTGCATGGTGGTTTCCTCCTGAGGTGACATGGGACTGCGGCAGTGTGAACAACTGCACAGCAGCTTGTCGTTACCCGAATGGGCAAGGTTCATGAAGCTTGGGGAGCGCTGCCCCGCAATCAGGGGGTGGGGCCGGTGCTGGACGCGCACCCAACACATTGGCAACGTCTGCCGCTGCTGCCGCAGCTGCTGCTGGGGCAGCCATCGCCACGCTGCGCAGCAGCAGCGACACCAGTTGCACCTGGCCCTGGGTGCCGGTCTTGGTCAGCAGCTTCTTCACATGGGCCAGCACGGTGTTGGGCTGCACCCCCAGCTGCTGCGCAATCGCGGCCGTGCTGCGGCCCTGCGCCAGCGCGGCGGCCACGGCGGCCTCGGCCGGTGTCAGGCCGAACAGTTGTTGCATGCGGCCGGTGTCCGGGCGCTCAGCGTCCGGGTCGCGCAGGATCACCAGCCAGCCGCTGCCGGCTGCTGTTTCACCGCTGCGCTGCAGCAGCAAGGTCAGCGGCAACTGGCCGGCGCGCGCCAGTGCCAAAACGCTCTGGCCTTGGGCTTGCGCCAGGCTGAAGGCTTGCATCATCCGCTCGCGTTGGCGCCCGGCCTGCAGGCGCTGGTGGCACAGATGCAAGACGCCGGCATTGGCGTGCAGCAGGTGCAGCGCGTGCGGGCTGGCATGGCGCAGCAACAGATCCGGGCCGAACAACATCCAGGCCCGTGTGTCGGGGCCGTCGGGCGGCGTCAAGAGTGGCATGGTGGGCACTGGTGGGCACTGGTGGGCACTGGTGGGTCACAACACCCGCAGTGCATCAGTGCCGCGTTATTGCAGCGTTATTGCAGCGTTACGCCGTGCCCATGCCCC
>JANNMP010000123.1:0-8114 GCA_031398015.1 Burkholderiaceae bacterium | reverse complement strand
GTCGCTCGCCGCCTTGCTGGCGCTGTAGGGGCTGTTGGGCTCGTAGGGGTGGGTTTCGGTGAAGGCCGGCGCGCCGGGTTGCAGGCTGCCGTAGACCTCATCGGTGCTCACATGGTGGAAGCGGAAGTTGGCCTTGGCATCGCCCTGCAGCGCCAGCCAGTGCGCGCGTGCAGCCTCCAGCAGGTTGAAGCTGCCGTCCACATTGGTCTTCATGAAGGCGCCAGGGCCTTCGATGCTGCGGTCAACATGGCTCTCAGCTGCAAAGTGCAGCACTGCGCGGGGCTGGTGTGTGGCCAGCAGGCTGTTGAGCAACGCCCTGTCACAGATGTCGCCCTTGACGAAGATGTGCCGCGCATCGCCCTGCAGCGCGGCCAGGTTGGCCAGGTTGCCGGCGTAGGTCAGGGCGTCCAGGTTGACCACCGGCTCGTCGCTGGCCTGGAGCCAGTCGAGCACGAAGTTGCTGCCGATGAAGCCGGCACCGCCGGTGACGAGGATGGTCATGCGTGTCGCTCAATGAACTCGTTATTTGCGTCCGTACGTGTCTTCAAACCGCACGATGTCGTCCTCGCCCAGGTAGCTGCCTGATTGCACCTCGATGATCTCCAGCGGCACCTTGCCGGGGTTGGCCAGCCGGTGCGTCTGGCCCAGCGGGATGTAGGTGCTCTGGTTTTCGCCCAGCAGGATCACCTTGTCGCCGTTGGTCACCTCGGCGGTGCCGCTGACCACGATCCAGTGCTCGGCGCGGTGGTGGTGCATCTGCAGGCTCAAGGACGCACCCGGCTTGACCATGATGCGCTTGACCTGGTGGCGCGGGCCGTTGTCGATGCTGTCGTACCAGCCCCAGGGCCGGTGTACCTTGCGGTGCAGGGTGTGCTCACCACGCTGCTCGGCGCCCAGGTGGTTGACGATCAGCTTCACGTCCTGGCTGCGCGCACGGCTGGCCACCAGCACCGCGTCAGCGGTCTCCACCACCACCACATCGCTCAGGCCCACCACGCTGACCAGCCGGCTGTGGGCATGCACCAGGGTGTTGCTTGAGTCCTTGACGATGGCGTCGCCCACGCTGGCATTGCCCTGTGCGTCTTTGGGCGCCACCTGCCACACCGCCTCCCAGGCGCCCAGGTCGTTCCAGCCGGCGTCCAGCGCCACCATGCGGATGTCGATGCTGCCGCCGGGGCAGCGCTCCATCACCGCATAGTCCACTGATTCAGCCGGCACGGCGCTGAACTCGGCCTGGCCGGGCCGCACGAACTTGGCGTCGTTGCTGCGCCGGGCCCAGGCGGCGCGGGTGGCTGCGGCGATGTCGGGGCGAAAGCGCTGCAGCGCGTCCAGCCACACGCTGGCCTTGAGCACAAACATGCCGGCGTTCCAGAAGTAGCCACCCTCGGCCAGATAACGCGCCGCTGTGGCGGCGTCGGGCTTCTCCACAAACTTGGCCACGCGTGGTGATGCGTCTGCACCAGCAGCCACCTGGATGTAGCCGTAGCCGGTTTCGGGCTTGTCGGGCGTGATGCCCAGGATGGCGATGGCGCCGTCGGCCGCCAGGCGCACAGCGCGCTGCAGGGCGGCAGTGAAGGCAGCGCCGTCGGTCACTGTCTGGTCCGATGAATTGACCACCAGCACCGGGTCGGCGCCGGCCTGCAGCGCCGCCAGTGCGGCCAGCGTGACGGCAGGCGCGGTGTTGCGGCCCACTGGCTCCAGCAGCACAGCGCTGGGCTCCACGCGCAGCTCGCGCAATTGGTCCAGCACCAGGAAGCGGTGCTCTTCATTGCCCACGATGCAGGGCGGCGCCACGCTGATGTCATCGCTGGCCAGGCCTTGCAGGCGCTGCACGGCTTGCTGGAACAGGCTGAGTGTGTTGTCGGCACCGCCCGAGAGCACCAGAAACTGCTTGGGGTAACCGGCGCGTGACAGTGGCCACAGCCGCGTGCCGCTGCCGCCAGCCATGATCACCGGTTGCACTTCAATGGGCTTGTTGCTCGTCTTGTCTTGCGTGCCAAAGCGTGGCTGTCAAGCGTTGGTTGTCAAGCGTTGGCTGTCAAACACCGCTGGCTGCAAAGCCATGCGGGTTCATCGTCTGCCAGCGCCAGCTGTCGGCGCACATGCGGTCCATGCCAAACACGGCCTGCCAGCCCAGCAGGCGCTGGGCCAGCGTGGGGTCGGCGTAACAGGCGGCCACATCACCCGGGCGGCGTGCCACCACCCGGTAGGGCACGGGCCGGCCGCTGGCCTGCGCATAGGCGGCCACCAGTTCCAGCACGCTGTGGCCGCGGCCGGTGCCCAGGTTCACGGTGATCGAGCCGGGCGCATCGAGCAGCCGGCGCAACGCGGCCACATGGCCGTCGGCCAGATCGGCCACGTGGATGTAGTCACGCACGCCGGTGCCGTCGGGCGTGGGGTAGTCATTGCCGAACACGCTGAGCTGGGCACGCCGGCCCACGGCCACCTGGGCCACGTAGGGCATCAGGTTGTTGGGTGTGCCGCTGGGGTCTTCGCCGATCAGGCCGCTGGCGTGCGCGCCCACCGGGTTGAAGTAGCGCAGACAGGCGGTCTGCCAGCTTGCATCGGCAGCGCCCAGGTCGCGCAGGATGGCCTCGCCCATCAGCTTGGTCTGGCCGTAGGGGTTGGTGGCGCTCAAGGCGCTGTCTTCGGTGATGGGCAGGCGCTGCGGGTCACCATAGACCGTGGCACTGCTGCTGAACACCATGCGCTTGCAGCCAGCGGCGCGCATGGCTTCGCAGGTGGCCACCAGGCCGCCCACGTTGTTGCGGTAATAGGCCAGCGGCAGGGCGGTGGATTCACCCACCGCCTTGAAGGCGGCGAAGTGCACCACCGCATCGATCTGGTGGCGGTTGAAGATGGCGTGCATCGCAGCGCTGTCGCACACGCTGGCGCGCTCGAACACCGGCGCCTGGCCGCTGAGCTGCTGCAACCGGTTCAACACCTCGGGCGCGCTGTTGCTGAAGTCATCGACGCCCACCACCGCAAATCCGGCTGCCTGCAGCGCCAGCCAGGTGTGGGAGCCGATGTAGCCGGTGGCGCCGGTGAGCAGGATGGTGGGCATGGGCTGGGTTGCGTGCGGGTTGGGATTCAAGGCGCAAAGGCGCCGCGCCGTCACTGGAAGATGAACTGGCCGGAGCAGCCAAAGCCGGTGCTGGCGAAGTTGTTGCCCACCGGTGCCAAACCGACGTTGTTGACACTGCGCTTGGCGTGCGACACGTTGCAGCCCACCTGGATGGCGCGGGTGGGCAGCCAGCGAGCACCAAGCGCCAACGACGTTGTGCGGTCGTCACCGGCCGACGCGAACTGCGTGCCGTCAAAATTGCGCCGCACATGGTCCACGCTGGCGTTCATGGCGATCTTGGCGCTCAACTCATAGTCAGCAGTGAATCGCAGCGAGGTGCCGACGCGGTTGAATTCTTCGGTCAGACGCTGCGGCCTGAGCAGGGCGTCGAGGCCGACAAAATCGTAGCTGCTCTGGCCCAATTCACGGGCCACGCGTGCGCCAAGCTTGATCTTGCCGGTGGCTTGTGTGTTGGCCAGCAGTTCGCCAGTGAATCCCGAGAAATCGCGCGCCGGCAGCCTGGAATGGTCAGTGCTGGAATGGCTCAGCCGGGCATACACAGTGCTCAAGCCACTGGGCACCCAGTTGGCCGTCAGGTCGATGTCGCGGCGCTTGAACGGGTCAGCGCCAAGCACCGGGTTCACGCTTGACTGGCGCCATGCCAGGCCGGCCGTGGTGGCGCCGCCCAGCCGGTAGCGCAGGCCCAATGAGCCGGTGGTCTGGTCATACTCGGCGCTGGCATACGCCGGTGAGGAGAAGCGCACATGGCGGCGGCTGGCCGAGGCTTCGGCCGTCAGGCGCGTGACCACGCCCACGCGCACCGTGCCGCTCAACAGGTTGTTGTCCTCGATGTTCTTGGTGGCCACGCCGCCGTTGTAAGCCGGGTCGTAACCGCGCAGGCTGCGGTCAGACGACACGGCCAGGCGGCCCGACACGCGCTCAATGGTGGCCCAATCCAGGCCCAGGTTGAACCCGTAGCCTTCGTTGTTGAGGTGGTCGTTGCTGGAGAACCGAGTGGCCCGCAGCGAGCCCGAGCCAGTCAGACGCTGCCGCCCCCAGGTCTGGTCAACGCCGGCCACCAATGATGTGGTGGACAACGTGTCTGACTTGCTCTGGGCGTTGGCAGGCAGGCTCACACCACCGCCGATCCTGAACAGGTTCGAGTCGTGGTCCAGCGATTGGGCAACGCCCACGTAGTACGGGCTGCTCTGCGCCAGCGCGCCCGCGCCGCACAGCAACCCAACGGCTGCCGCCACACAGACGCGCTGCAATGTCTTCAATCCAGGCATGTTGCCTCCACGGTTCAATAAGCCTTGCTGTCCACGATCACCGCCCGCACGGTACGCAGGATGATCACCAGATCAAGCCCCAGCGACCAATTGCGCAAGTACTCCAGGTCATATTCCACACGGGCCTGCATTTTCTCCAGCGTGTCGGTTTCGCCGCGGTGGCCGTTGACTTGCGCCCAGCCGGTGATGCCGGGCTTGACCTTGTGCCGCACCATGTAGGCCTTGATCAGCTGGCGGTACATCTCGTTGTGCGCCACCGCATGCGGGCGCGGGCCCACGATGCTCATGCGGCCCTGCAGCACATTGATGAATTGCGGCAGTTCGTCCAGCGAGGTGCGGCGGATGAAGGCGCCAAACGGCGTGACGCGGGCGTCGCCCTTGGTCGCCTGCTTGACCACGGCGCCGTCGTCCATGGCGGTCATCGAGCGGAACTTGTAGACCACGATCTCTTCACCATCGAGCCCGTTGCGCTTCTGGCGGAAGATCGCCGGCCCGGGTGAACTCAGCCGCACACCGATGGCCACCGCCAGCATCACCGGCGCGATCAGCACCAGGATCAGAACTGACAGCGCGATGTCAGACATGCGCTTGATCAAGCGGTTGGTGCCGGTGAACGGCGTTTCGCAAATGCCCACCACCGGCACGCCGCTCATGTCTTGCAGCCGGCCCTGGATGATGCTGATGCCGAACACGTCGGGCACGAAGTAGATCGACGCGGTGGTGCCCTGCAGGTGTTCGAGCAAGTCGATGATGCGTGGCTGCGAGCCCAGTGGCAGGGTGATGAACACCTCCTTGATGCCATGGGCGCGGATGTATGGCGCGGCGGCCTGCAGGTTGCCCAGGCGCAAACCGGCGCTGTCGTTGTGCACGCGGGTGTCGGCGCGGTCATCGAAGTAGCCTAGAAAATCCACGCCTTGCACCGGGCTGTGGCTCAGCGCATGCGCCACCTTCACACCCAGCGCACCGGCGCCGATCACCACCGCGCTGCGCCGGTTGCCCGGCTTTGCGGCCTGGTGGCGGATGGCCATGAAGCCCAGCCGCACCGCCACCAGTTGCAGCAGCGGCGTGGCCACCGCCCAGAACATGATGACGTTGGCGTCGAACAGGTCGAGGCTGCGGGTGCCGTAACCAAAGCCCAGCAAGATCGCCAGCAGCGTGATCCATGAGCCCAGAATGCCCACGGCGGCCGAGCTCAGCCGGTCACGGAAGCGGTTGATGCCGGGGAAGGTGAGCGCCAGCACCAGAAAGCACAGTGTCAGGTCGGCGCGGCCAATGCTTTCGCCGTGCCAGGCCATTGCGCCCACGTACACAGACACCGTGATCGCCGGCTCCAGGATGGTGGCGATGAAGGCCGTGACCGACTGCGGTGCACTGTTGAAATTGCGGGGGCTGCGGGTCTCGAACATCAGGCACTGAGGGCGGTGGTCAAGCAGTCGGCGGCTGCCCTGGGTCAGGCAAAGCCCCGGGATTCTCGTTGATATTCATGCCATGGCACTGCGCTGCGGGGCCTGGCGTGGTCGTCTGCCTACAATCTGTGTGATGTTGCAAAACCCCCTCCTGCAGAACCTGAATGCGCTGCTGGCGCCGGCCCTGATGGACCGCCTGGTGTTGGTGGTCAACCATGTTTTGGCCGCTGAACCGCAGGCCATGGCGCGCTTGCAGCAGCACCGTGGCCGGGTGCTGCGGCTTGACTTGATGCAATTGCCGCGCCTGCTGCCGGCGCCGCCGCCGCTGGCTTTCAGGGTCACGCCCGCTGGCCTGGTGGAATGGTGCCGCGACCCGGTGGACGCCGACCTGCGGGTGCGACTGGACGCCACCAACCCGGCGGCGCTGGCACTGCAGGCACTGGGCGGGCAGATGCCGGCGGTGGTGATCGAGGGTGACGCCAACCTGGCCGCCGATGTCGATTGGCTGTTGAAGAACCTGCGCTGGGATGTGGCCGACGATCTGCAGCGCTTCTTCGGCCCGGCGGTGGCGCATGAGCTGCACCGCCTGGGCTCGGCGCTGGCGCGTGGCCTGCGCTCGGCCATGGACCGGGCCATGACAGGCGCCCGCCAAGGCGCCGAGACGGCGGGTGCTGCCATGCGCAGCCGCTGACGGCCCGCCGCAGTTCGCCGGTCCATGGGGCAATTCTTTCGGCTGATTTTCATCGGCCTCACGGTGCTGCGCTTCGGCCTGGACGAGGTGGCGCTGTCGCGCTTCCGCCAGGGCTGGGTGCGCTTGCTGGTGCGTGTGGCCACCATCGGCCGGCGTGCCAGCCTGGACGCGCCGCGCGGCGCACGCTTGCGCATGGCGCTGGAAAAACTGGGCCCGATCTTCGTCAAGTTCGGTCAGGTGCTGAGCACCCGGCGTGACCTGCTGCCGCTGGACGTGGCCGACGAGTTGGCCCGGCTGCAAGACCGGGTGCCGCCCTTCCCCGGCCATGTGGCGGTGGCGCTGATCGAGCGCGCGTTCGGCAAACGCATTGACGCCGTCTTTGACCATTTCGACACCGTGCCGGTGGCCAGCGCGTCGATTGCCCAGGTGCACTTTGCCACGCTCAAGAGCGGGCGCGAGGTGGCGGTGAAGGTGCTGCGCCCGGGCATGCTCGAAGTCATCGAGCACGACATGGCCCTGCTGCACACGCTGGCGCGGGTGGTGGAATGGGCCTGGGCCGACGGCAAGCGCCTGAAGCCGCGTGAAGTGGTGGCCGAGTTCGACGGCTACCTGCACGACGAGCTGGACCTGGTGCGCGAAGCCGCCAACGCCGCCCAACTGCGCCGCAACATGCAGGGGCTGGAGCTGGTGCTGGTGCCCGAGATGGTGTGGGACCACTGCACCCCCAGCGTGCTGGTGATGGAGCGCATGCACGGCGTGCCGATCAGCCAGCTCGATCGCCTGCGCGAGGCCGGCGTTGACATCCCCAGGCTGGCGCGCGACGGCGTGACGATCTTTTTCACCCAGGTGTTTCGCGACGGCTTCTTCCATGCCGACATGCACCCCGGCAACATCCAGGTGAGCCTGGCGCAGCGCAGCTTTGGCCGCTACATCGCACTCGATTTCGGCATCGTCGGCACCTTGACCGACAACGACAAGGAGTATCTGGCGCAGAACTTCCTGGCCTTCTTTCGGCGTGACTACAAGCGTGTGGCCGAGCTGCATGTGGAATCAGGCTGGGTGCCAGCCAGCACCCGGGTGGACGCGCTGGAGAGCGCCATCCGCGCCGTCTGTGAGCCGCACTTCGACCGGCCGCTGAAAGACATCTCACTCGGCCAGGTGCTGATGCGGCTGTTCCAGACATCACGCCGCTTCAATGTGGAGGTGCAGCCCCAGCTGGTGCTGCTGCAGAAGACCCTGCTCAACATCGAGGGCCTGGGCCGCCAGTTGGACCCCGAGCTGGACCTGTGGGCCACCGCCAAGCCGTTTCTGGAGACCTGGATGCAGCGCCAGATCGGCGTGCCCGGCCTGCTGGAGCGCCTGACCAACGAGGCCCCGCGTTATGCCCATCTGTTGCCTGAGCTGCCGCGCCTGGTGCACAGTGCGCTGCAGCGCGGCCGCGACAGTGACCCGGCGGTGCTGGCCCTGCTGGCCGAGCAGCGCCGCACCAACCGGCTGCTGCAGGCGCTGCTCTATGGGCTGCTGGGCTTTGTGCTGGGCGTGGGCCTGATGCAGCTGTGGGCACGCTGGCACGGCTGATGCTGTTGCCGCTTGCGCTGCAGCTGGCACCGTTTTTCTTCAACCAATATCGTTGTTGATGGCATGAACACCACCTTGATCGTTTT
>JANNMP010000095.1:0-2046 GCA_031398015.1 Burkholderiaceae bacterium | reverse complement strand
ATGAACGGCAAAGACCCGATGGTCGTTCTCAAGACCGAATACAGCCGCGGCGGGCGCAATTCGGCCACGGTGCGAATGAAGCTCAAAAGCCTGATCGCCAACTTCAACACCGAAGTGGTGTTCAAGGCCGACGACAAGAAGGACCAGGTGGTGCTGGATAAGAAGGACTGCACCAATTCCTACTTCGCCGACCCGATGTACGTGTTCATGGACGGTGACTACAACCAGTTCGAGGTCGAAGCCGAGAACATGGGCGACGCGATCCAGTATCTGGAAGACGCAATGCCGGTTGAAGTGGTGTTCTACGACGGCAAGGCCATCTCGGTGGAAGTGCCCACCAGCGTGGTGCGTGAGGTCACCTGGACCGAGCCCGCCGTCAAGGGCGACACCTCGGGCAAGGTGCTCAAGCCGGCCAAGATCGCCACCGGCTTCGAGATCCCGGTGCCGATCTTCGTGGCCCAGGGCGACATGATCGAAATCGACACCCGCACGCACGAATACCGCAAGCGCGTCTGAGCCACCGCGCAGGCGCTGCACACCAGGGGCACTGCGGTGCCCTTTTTGCTGGGTGTTAACTTCCTGGGCATGGCCTTCGATTTCGACGCTGCGGTGCAGGCACCGCACCGCATGCAGCCCGGGCTGCGCCGGCTGGCGCCGGGTGCCGCGCAGCTGACGCCGCTGCGCCCGGGGCCGGGCGGCCCGGCGGGGCACCTGGGCGAGAAGCTGGCGGTGCTGGCGACGTTTGCGCCCCAGGCCCTGCTGTGCCAGGCGGGCTTCGACCCCGGCCCGGCGCTGTGGGCCCTGGCCACACATGCGGCAGCCGAGCAGCCGCTGGCCTTTGGCATCGACGGCCTCGGCTGGCAGGCGCCACTGTTGGGCTGGGCGTTGGACGCGCACGACCACCCCCAGGCCATGCGCGACAGCCTGCCCGAGATCGGCCCGCTGCTAGCGGCCCTGCCCCGCGCCTGGCGCCGCGCCGCACTGCTGAGCCTGGCCTTTGCCGAAGACTTCGCGATCATTGACGGCGCCAGCGGCAGCCTGCCCTGGCTGGCGGTGGCGCTGCCGTCGATGTGGGCGCCTGAGTCCAAGCTGGGCAAGAGCTTTGCCGAGGCCCATGCACCGGTGGCCGACAACCGGCTGGTGGTGGGCGCGGCGCCGCAGCTCGTCAAGCTGGTCACTGGCGCCGATACCTGGGAGCGCTTCGTCTGGACACTCACCGCCCACCCGCGCCTGCACGGCCACCCGCAGCGGGTGGACCCGGCGCGCTGGCCGCCAGGCTTGACGGATGAACAACTCGCCGCCCACACCTGGTGGCGCACCGAGCGGCAAACCTTCATCGCCGTGCCCGGTGCTGGCCAGGCGGTGTTCACCATCCTGGTCAACCTGGTGCCGCTGACCCGCGCCTTCAGCCAGCCGGCCCAAGCCGCCAGGGTGCACGACGCGCTGGCGTCGATGAGCGCCGCCGTGCTGGCCTACCGCGGCCTGGCAGCGGCCCAGCCCGCGCTGCTGCGCTGGCTGGCCCGGCAGGCCGGCGGCTGAGCTGGCAATGGCAGGCTGGGGCCCGCTGCAGCCGGCGCGCATCGATTTCAGCGCCGCGCGGGCACCCGCCGCACCTGACTACGGCGACATCTACCACCCACGCGCCGGTGCCCTGGCGCAGGCCCGCCATGTGTTTCTGGCTGGCAACGGCCTGCCTGGGCGCTGGGCCGGGCAGGCGCGTTTTGTGGTGCTGGAAGCCGGCTTCGGCCTGGGCCACAACTTTCTGGCCACCTGGGCCGCCTGGCAGCAAGACGCGCAGCGCTGCCAGCGGCTGTGGTACCTGGCAATCGACAAACACCCGCCGTTGCCCCACGACCTGGCCCGCGCCCATGCCAACTCGGCGCTGCCCGGCCTGGCGGCTGCATTGCAGCGCCAATGGCCGCCGCTGACGCCCGACATGCACCTGCTTGACTTTGACGGCGGCCGGGTGCGGCTGCTGCTGGCCTGGGGCGACATCGCCCAGGTGCTACCCGAGCTGGTGGCCAGCGTCGATGCGTTTTACCTCGA
>JANNMP010000597.1:0-5864 GCA_031398015.1 Burkholderiaceae bacterium | reverse complement strand
TCTGGTGCTGCCCTTGGTGGGCATCGCACTGGTGATTGGCCTGCGGCTGCCGCCGGCCCAGCAAGCGGTGATCGTCGCGTTTGCCGCCATGCCCACCGCCAGCAGCGCCTATGTGCTGGCCACCCGCATGGGTGGCAACGGTGCCTATGTGGCAGGCCTGGTCACCGTGTCCACGCTGCTGGCGATGCTGGGGTTGCCGGCGGCGCTGGGTTTGCTGGCCTGGCTGCGCTGACGCAACGCTCAGCGTGCTGTGGCGCGCACCCGGGCCACTGCGGCGCCCAGGTCGCCCCACGCCGGCTGCTGCGGCGCGTAGCGCTGGCGCATCCAGGCCGCCAGGTCGATCAGTTGCTGGTCGTCCAATGCCTGGCCGAAGGCTGGCATGTGGCCGATGTGCGGAAATGCCGGGCGCTGCAAGCCTTCGACGACCACGCGCAGCAGGTTGTCAGGCCGCGCACTGTGCAGGTTGGGGTTCAAGGCCAGCGGCTGGTTCAGGCCCAGCACCGGCGCGCCGTCGCCGTCATGGTGGCAGGCACCGCAGGCGCCGTTGAACAGGCGCTGGGCCGGGCCGGGCAACAAGCCAGGCTGGGCTGCTGCGCTGGCGACCAAGGCCTGCGCGTCCACCGCAGCGGCCACTGGCTGCAACGCCACCAGGTAGTGGGCAATGGCGCGCACATCGGCTTCATCGGCCTGGGCCAGCGCCTGCACCACCGGCGCCATGTTGCCGCCGGCCACGCCATGCTGTGCATGGTGGCCCTGGCGCAGGTACTGCAGCATGGCGGCCTCGGTCCAGGGCACGGGGCTGCGGCTGGCCGCACCCAGGGCCGGCGCCTCCCAGCCATCGACCATGGCGCCGCCCAGGTAGGCGGTTTGCGCCAGCTCGGCACCCAGCATCGAGCGTGGTGTGTGGCAGGCGCCGCAATGGCCCAGGCCGTTGACCAGGGCGGCACCGCGGTTCCACAGCGCTGACTGGCCGGCCACCGGCGCCACCGGCACGGGCTGCAGGAACAGTGCGTTCCACAGGCCCATCAGCGGTCGGATGTTGAACGGGAAGGCCAGCTTGGTGTCGGTCACCTGGTTGGCCACCGCCGGCTGGGCCATCAGGTGCGCATACAGCGCCTGCAGCTCGTCGTCGGTGGCCTGGTTGAACGCGGTGTAGGGGAAGGCGGGGTAAAGCCGGTGCCCGTCACGCGACACACCGTCACGCATCGCACGCTGGAAGGCGCTGAAGCTCCAGCTGCCGATGCCGCTGGCCACATCGGGCGTCAGGTTGGTGCTGACGATGCTGCCGAACGGCGTGGCGATCGCCCGGCCACCGGCATTGGGCAGCCCGCTGTCGGCGGTGTGGCAGCCCACGCAATTGCCCAGCGCGGCCAGTTGGCGGCCACGTTCGATCAGCTGCGGGCTGTAGACCCCGGCGCTGCTGGCCGACACCGGTGCGATGGCGCCGCGCCAGCCCAGCAGCGTGGCCAGCAGGCCAAGCGTGCCAACGGCCAGCGCGCCGGCCACGGCCCACAAACGCTTGCGGCGGCGCTGCGGGTCGGCCACCGGCAACGCCGGTGCTGCTGATGGCGCGGCCGGCGGCGGCGCTGGTGGTGGTGGTGGTGGTGGTGGTGGAGGCAGCGGGTTCAGCGCCGCGCGCACCACCTCGGGCGTGAACGGCGGCTGCCGAAAGCGCACACCGGTGGCATCGAAGATGGCATTGGCGATCGCCGCCGTGCCGGGCACCGATGCCGACTCCCCGGCACCCAGCGCCGGCTCGCCGGGGCGCGGCATCAGCAGCACCTCAACGACCGGCACCTCACGAAAACTCAGGATCGGGTAGCTGCCCCAATCCCGGCTGGCCGGCAGGCCGGTGTGTGCATCGGTGCGCAACTGCTCTTTCAAGGCCCGGCTGGTGGTCTGCAGCACATTGCCCTGCACCTGCTGCAACACGCCCCGCGGGTTGACCATCAGGCCGGCGTCATGGCCCACCACCACCCGGCTGACGTTGACTTCACCAGTGCGCTTGTTGACCTGCACATCGGCCACCCAGGCCGCCCAGGCGGCGCCGAAGCCAGGGAACTTGCTGTGCACATAACGCGCGTACGCCACGCCCTGGCCAACCAGCCAGTCGCCTTGCGCGCTCTGCAGCCGCGGCTGCGTGTGCGGCAGCCAGCCGGCCTTGGCAGCGGTGGCCTGCAGCAGCTCGGCAGCGCGCACGTCGGGCAAGTAACGCAGGCGGTACGCGACCGGATCAACCCCGGCTGCGGTGGCCAGCTCATCGATGTGGCTTTCATGCGCAAAGCTGTTGGGCAGGGCCGACACGCCGCGCAGCCAGCTGGCCCGCAAGATCGGCGCCATGTCGTTAACGGTGATGCGCTGGTCGGCATAGGCATACGGCGGCACCGCCGTGCGGTCGCCCATCTCGAAGGCCTGGGCCACCGCCGGCATCACACCGGTGAGCAGCAGCGCCAGAGTCGGCGCGCCGTTGCTGGGGTAGCTGGTGCTGAAGTCATAGCCCAGCGGCGCGCCGTGCGCGTCGATGCCGCCGCGCACCCGCATCAGCTGCGCGGCGCCCTTGGGCTCCCACAGGTGCTCTTGTTCACGCGTGAGCTGCACCCGCACCGGCTGGCCCACTGCGCGCGCCAGCAGCAGCGCATCCGCCGCCACATCGTCAGCACCATTGCGGCCGTAGCAGCCCGAGGCCTCGAGCCGCACCACGTTGATGGCCAGGTCGGCCAGGCCGCTGAGGCGGGCCAGGTCGGCGCGCAGTGCGTGTGGGTTCTGGGTGCCGGCCCAGACGGTGGCGGTGGCTGTCGGCCCGTCGCCATGCCAATCAGCCACCGCGCAACTGGGGCCGATGGAGGCATGCAGCTGGTAGGGCCAGACGTACTCACGGTCGATGCGCTGGGCCGCCGGGTCGTCTGCCAACTGTGCCAGCGCTGCGTCCACATCGCCAAGCTCGGCCACCACCCGGGGCGTGCTGGGGTGGGCGCTGATGGCTGCCGCCAGGTCATGCAGCGGCGGCAGCGGCGTGTGCGGCTTCCATTGCACCCGCAGCGCCAAGACCGCCGCCTCGGCCTGTTCTTCACGCTGGGCGACGATGCCGATCCAGTCGCCGATCACCACCGTCTGCACGATGCCAGGCAAGTGGGCGATCGAGGCAACGTCCACCGCCAGCAGGCTGGTGCCGACAAACGGCCCGGCGTCCAGCCCGGCATACGGCGGGCGCAGCACGCGGCCGTGCAGCATGCCGGGGCGGCGCACATCGTGCACATACACCGTCTCGCCGCTGGCCTTGGCGCTGATGTCGGTGCGCGGCGCTGAGGTGCCCACCACGCGGTACTGGGCCGCAGGTTTGGTGGCTGTTGCGGGGTCCAGCAGCAGCTCGACATGGGCGCCTGCCAGCAGCGCGCCGGCGGACTGTGGCCAGCCTTCGGCCAGCCCGCCATCACCCGCTGCCGCCAGCAGCCAGGCATGGGCCTGGGCTGCCGCGCATCTCAGCGGCTGGGCATGCAGTTGCAGTGATGTGCTGGCAATCGTCGGGCCCTGGTTGGGCACCAGCGCGGTGTGGCCCAGCACCACCCGCACAGCGGCCAGCGGCAGACCCAGCTCTTCGGCCACGATCTGCGCATACGCGGTGGCGATGCCGGTGCCCAGGTCGACATGGCCGGCCAATGCAGTGGCAGTGAGGCGGCCGTCGCCTTCATCGACCAGCGCCAGCAGGATTTCTGCGCCCTCGGCCGGGTTGGCAGCCACTGCCGGTGGCTGGCCCGGCGATGGCGGCGGTGGCGCGGGTGGCGGGCGTTGCACCAGCAGCACGCCGCTGGCGCTGCGGTAGTCGGCACGGCTGTGCCAGGCTTCGCTTCGAAAACCCAGGCCAAAGCCCATGGCGGCGCTCATCGTGGTGCGGCGGCGTCAGCCAGCAGCAACGCCGCGCGCTGCACCGCCGCCAGGATCTCGATGTGCGTGCCGCAGCGGCACAGTTGGTGCTGCAGTGCGTTGCGGGCCTGCGCATCGGTGGGCCGGGGGCAGCGCTGCAGCAGAGCCACGGTGGCGATCAACATGCCGTTCAAACAATAGCCGCATTGCGCGGCCTGGGTGTCGATGAAGGCTTGCTGCACAGGGTGCAAGTTGGCCGCGCTGCCCAGCCCTTCCAGCGTGGTGACCTGACGCCCCGCCACGCCGCCCAGCGGGATGCAGCAAGACCGCGCCACCACGCCGTCGATCAACACCGCGCAGGCGCCACAGGCACCCAGGCCACAGCCGTACTTGGGGCCGCTCAGACCCAGATCGTTGCGCAGCACGTTCAGCAAAGGCGCATGCACATCCACCGCCAGGCTGTGCTCAGCGCCGTTGACCCGCAGCAGCACAGGCTGGCCCAGCATCACAACACCTTGGCCGCTCACATCGACAGGTAGGCCCGGCGCACCGCGTCGTCGGCCACCAGCGCGGCCATGCTCGACTGGTGGCGGATCTGGCCTTTTTCAAGAACATAGGCGCGGTCACAGACCAGCGCCGCAAAGTGCATGTTCTGCTCACACAGCAGGATGCTGACACCCTGGCGCTTGAGGGTGGTGATCATCGACGCCATCTGCTCGACGATGAGTGGCGCCACGCCTTCACTGGGCTCGTCGAGCAGCACCAGAAACGGGTTGCCCATCAGCGTGCGTGCGACGGTCAGCATCTGCTGCTCACCACCGCTCATGCGGGCGCCCGGGCGGTGGGGCATCTCGCCCAGGTTGGGGAACAGCCGGAACAACGCCTCGGGCGTCCACACCGGCGCGGCGCTGCCGTCGGGCCAGCGGCGTGGTGCCTGGCGGCCGACATCCAGGTTCTCCAGCACCGTCAGGTCGGCAAAGATGCGGCGGTCTTCGGGCACATAACCCAGGCCGGCGCGGGCGATGGCATGCGGCTCGGCACGGCCGATGGGCTGGCCCATGAACGCCACTGTGCCGCTGCGCCGCGCCAGCATGCCCATGATGGCTTTCAGCGTGGTGCTCTTGCCCGCGCCGTTGCGGCCCATCAGTGCCACCACCTCGCCACGCTGCACCTGCAGCGCCACGTCAAACAGGATGTGGGCAGCGCCGTACCAGGCATTGAGCTTGTCCACGCGCAGCAGCGGTTCAGCCATGGGCAGCCTCGAAGGTCTTGCCGGTGCCGAAGTACACCGCTTGCACCTGCGGGTTGTCGCGGATTTCGGCCGGCGTGCCTTCGGCGATCAATCGGCCACGGGCCAGCACGATCAGCCGGTCGGCGTAGGCAAACACCACGTCCATGCTGTGCTCGGTGAACAGCACCGCCAGGCCGCGATCGACCACCAGTTGCTTGGTCAGCGCCATCAGGTCGTTGCGCTCCTTGGGCGCCATGCCGGCGGTGGGCTCGTCCATCAGCAGCAGCTTTGGGCGGTTGGCCAGCGCGATGGCCAGCTCCACCCGCTTCACATCGCCGTAGGCCAGCACGCTGCAGGGCCGCTGCGCCTGCTCGGCCATGCCCACCTGGCGCAGCAGGGCCAGCGCGTCGTCGGCCTTGTGCCGCGCCGCGCGCCGCCACAGGTTGAACAAGCGGTGGTCGGCCGAGATCAGCGCCATCTGCACGTTCTCCAGCACGGTGAGCGAGGCAAATGTCTCGGCGATCTGGAAGGTGCGGCCAACACCTTGCTGCCAGATCTGGCGCGGCTTCTGGCCGATCAGCTCGCGCCCAGCCAGGGTGATGCTGCCGCTGTCGGCCGCCAACTGGCCGTTGACCATGTTGAAGGTGGTGCTCTTGCCGGCGCCATTGGGGCCGATCAGCGCCAGCAGCTCACCGGCCGCCACGCTGAAGCTGACATCGTCAACGGCCACATTGCCGCCGAAGCGCTTGGCGAGCTTGCTGACTTGCAGCAG
>JANNMP010000055.1:0-5174 GCA_031398015.1 Burkholderiaceae bacterium | reverse complement strand
GTCTCGCAGGCAACCGCGCATTGCCGGGTGCTGGTCGTGGTGGGGTACGTGCAGATGGCGCTGCGGGCCCGCTTCGGCCCCAGCTTTGAATGGGTCGACCGGCTCGACTACACGGTGGACCCGGCCGGCGCCGATCAGTTTGATGCCGAGGTGCGGCGCTACTGGCCCGGCTTGCCTGAGGGCGCGCTGCTGCCGGGTTATGCCGGCATCCGCCCCAAGATCAGCGGCCCGGGTGAGCCGGCGGCCGATTTCCGCATCGACGGCCCGGCCCAACATGGCGTGGCGGGCCTGGTGAACCTGTTCGGCATCGAGTCACCCGGGCTCACCGCCAGCCTGGCGATTGCCGACCGGGTTGCTGCCATGCTGCGCCAGCCCAGCGCTGCATCAGTTTTTTAGAACGCTTGCAACAAACCCGCCGCACGCGGGCCATGCGGGCGCTGTCCACAATCCGGCCCATGCCCGGGTCAATGCGCTGCTGACGGGGCATCCATCAGCCAACCAACAGGACGCACTCTCATGAGCAACATCGCCATCGTTTTCCACAGCGGCTACGGCCACACTGCCAAGGTGGCCGAGGCCGTGGCCGCCGGCAGCGGCGGCCAACTGCTGGCCATCGACGCCGAGGGCAACCTGCCGGCCGGCGCCTGGGAGACCCTGGCCGCAGCCAAGATGATCGTCTTCGGCTCACCCACCTACATGGGCAGCGTGAGCTGGCAGTTCAAGAAGTTTGCCGACGCCAGCAGCAAGCCCTGGTTCGGCCAGGCCTGGAAAGACAAGCTGTTTGCCGGCTTCACCAACAGCGCGTCGATCAACGGCGACAAGCACAGCACGCTGCACTACTTCATCACGCTGGCCATGCAGCAGGGCGGTGTGTGGGTGGGCAGCGGCATGATGCCGGCCAACAACAAGGCGGCCAAGCGCGACGACATCAACTACCTGGGCTCATATGCCGGCCTGATGACGGCCACGCCGTCGGATGCGTCCGTCGACGAGATGGTGGCTGGCGACCTGGCCACCGCCAAGGCCTTTGGTGAGCGCCTGGCGGCTGCGGTGGCCAAGTTCGGCGGCTGAGCCCGCCGTTCAATCAGCGGCCGGCCCGGGTGTTGCCTTGGCCGGCCGCTGGGCTTGTTGCGCCACAGGTGCGCCGGCCGCCTTCCAGGCACCGAAGCCGCCGTGCAGATGGGCCACGTTCTCGACCCCCATCTCCAGCATGGTGCGCGCCGCCAGCGCCGAGCGCCAGCCGCCGGCACAGAACAGCACATAGTGCGTGCCGGGCTGGTTGAACACCGGCTTGTGGTACGGCGACGCCGGGTCGACCCAGAACTCCAGCATGCCACGCGGCGCATGGAAGGCGCCGGGGATCACCCCTTCACGCTCCAGCTCGCGCGGATCACGCAGATCGATGAACTGCACCTGGGGCTTGCCGTGCAGCGCCTGCGCCTGCGCCACGCTGTGGGTGGTGATCAGCGCCAGCGCCTCATTGACCATGGTGGTGACCGACTTTGCCATCGCTTGTCTCTCCTGCTGGGTGGGCCGCCCTGCAAGTATGGCCGTTGTGCCGCGCTGTCAAAATCGGCAGATGCCAGACCTTGCACCACCAAGCGCCCAGCCGCGCAACCCGCTGCACGGGCTGACGCTGGAGGCCATCGTCAGCGCGCTGGTGGCGCATTACGGCTGGCCGGGGCTGGCCGAGCGCATTGCGCTGCGCTGCTTCAGCCACGAGCCCAGCATCGCATCGAGCCTGAAGGTGCTGCGCAAGACAGCCTGGGCGCGTGAGAAGGTGGAAAGCCTGTACCTGTTCATGCAACGCGAACAACGCCGGAGCAGCCGATGAGTGACCAGCACGCGCTGGACTACAACCGCCCCGCCGTGGCACGCCAGCGCGCCGACCTGGCGCTGGCACTGCGCGCCGCCGCCCACCATGGCCTGGCCGAAGGTGTGTGCAACCACTTCAGCGCCGAGCTGGCCGACGGCTCGGGCCGCTTCTTGCTGAACCCACGCGGCCTGCTGTGGCAGGAGGTGCAGGCCGACGACATCGTGATGGTCGATGGCGGCGGCCAGGCCCTGGCCGGCCGCCACCCGGTGGAGGCCACCGCCATGTTCATCCACGCCGCCATCCACCGCATCGCCCGCCAGCCCTGCGTGCTGCACAGCCACATGCCGCATGCCACCGCGCTGACACTCACCGCCCAGCGGGCGCTGGACACCACGCTGTCGCAAACGGCCATGCGCTTTCATGGCCGGCTGGCCGTGGACGCGCACTACAACGGCCTGGCGCTGGACGCCACTGAGGGCGAACGCATCGCCCGTGCAATGGGCCGGGCCGACGTGGTTTTTCTGGCCAACCACGGCGTGGTGGTGTGCGGCGCCAGCATCGCCCACGCTTACGACGACCTGTACTACCTGGAGCGCGCCTGCCAGGCCCAGGTGCTGGCGATGGCCACAGGCGCGCCGCTGGCGCCGGTGGCCGGCGCGCTGGCCGCGCGGGTGGCGGCGCAGACGCTGGGTGAGCGGCAGCAGGGCGAGCTGTTCTTCGAGGCGCTGCGGCGCACGCTGTAGCGAGTCGGCCATGCTGCTGGCCAAGGCCGCAGCGGCGCACCTGGCCCGGCTGTCACAGCGGCGCGGCCAGCCACACCGGCGGCGCCAGCGTCGCCACATCGCAGTCGTCCACCGCGCTGCGCCGCTCGACGACCAGAAAATCCCCCGCATCCAGCGCCAGCAGCGCGTGGTGCCAGGTGCCTGGCGCCAGCCACACGCCCTGGGCGCCGTTGCTGACAAAGGCCGCCAGGTCAGCCAGCCCACGCGGCGCGGCGCCGGGGCGTGCCACCACCAGCACCAGTCGGCGTGCCGCGCCCAGCGGCATGAAGCTCTGGCTGCCCAAGGCGTGGCGCTCCATCTCGCGCAGCGCCATTGGCAGCACCCGGGCCTGGGCCCGGCTGATGCTGAGCACCGGCCGGCCGGCATGTGCCGTCAGCATGGCGTCACTCAGCAGTTCATGGCGCTGCGCCGTGCCCTGGTTGATCGGCTGGCCGCCGGCGCCGTTGGCAGGCACCTGCAGCACCCGGCCATAGGGCGCAAAGGCCGTGTCGCTGAGCGGCTGGGGTTGCAGCATCGTGGCAGCCATGTCGCGCCTTTGGTCAAGCGGCGCCCAGGCGCCACAGGGTGGTGACTTCGGCCGCACGGGCGGCGTGCAACGGGTCGTAGGGATCGGCAGCGCGGGCATGGCGCGGCTTGGCATCCAGCCGGCCCAGCACCTGCAGGCCAGCCGTTGCCACCCAGCCCAGCAGCATGGCTCGGGGGCGCAGGCCCAGCAGCTCGGCAAAGTCCGACAGGATCAGCCAGCCCTCACCGCCCGGCACCAGGTGTGCGGCCAGGCCGGCCAGAAAGCCTTGCAGCATGCGGCTGTCAGGGTCGTAGACGGCAGCCTCCAGCGCCGACGTTGCCGGCGCCGGCACCCAGGGCGGGTTGCACAGCACCAGGCCGAAGCGGCCCAGCGTGGCACCGGTCTGCAGGTCAGCCAGCAAGTCGGCCTGCTGCACGCGCACACGGCGCTGCAGGCCCAGGCGCTGGATGGTGTCGGCGGCGTTGGCCAGCGCGGCGCGCGACAGGTCAGTGGCCAGCACCTGCAGACCACGCCGCGCCAGCACAGCCGCCAGCACGCCGGTGCCGGTGCCGACATCCAGCGCGCCATGGGCCAGTGCGGCCGGCGGCAGCGGCGCCTGGGCCACCAGGTCGACATATTCACCGCGCAGCGGTGAGAACACACCGTGCTGCGGATGGATGGCCGCGCCCAGCGCCGGCACCGGCACACCCTTCTTGCGCCATTCAAACGCACCCACCACGCCCAGCAGTTCACGCAGCGACTGGGCGTAATGTGCCAACACCGGCCCATGGGCCTGGGCACCGGCGGCGCGCACGTCGGGCGCGCGGCGCAGCGGCAGGCCGTGGTCGGCGTCAAACGGCAGCAGCAGGCCACCCAGCAGCGCAGCCCGCGTGGCCTGGGCCTGGCGCTGGGCCCAGAACACATCCGCCAGCGTGGTGGCTGTGGCTGTGGCTGATCGCCCGGGCCGGGCCAGGCGTTTGTCCAACCTGCGGCCCAGCGCCTGCAGCAGGTGGCGGGCATTCGGATAGTCACCACGCCACAGCAGCGCGCTGCCGGCGTCCAGCAGGCGCAGCGCCGCGTCGGCCGGCAGCCGGTCATCGGCCAGCGCCACCTGTGTGGGCACCGGGTGGCCGGCCAGGGACCGCCAATCGCAGTGCTGTGGCGCGCCGTCGTCAGCGCGCCAGTGCAGCGTGGCGGGCTGGGCGCCGGGGCAAGTGGACGGCAACATCGCGGCGATTCTCGCCGTCTGCCAGCGGCGCGCACGCAGAATCAGTGCCGATGTGGATCGACGCCCTGCTCACCTTGCTGGCCGTGCTGGTGGCGCTGGCGCTGCGGCCCTGGCGCGCCGTTGGCGCGGGTGGCCCGCCGTGGCCCTGGCTGGCCTGCTGCGCCGTGTTGCCGCTGGCCTGGAGCATTGACCGGCTGGCCGACAGCGCCGCCATCCAGCCGCTGTCAGGCGCGCCGCTGCTGCTGCTGCTGGCGGGCTGGCCGCTGGCGGTGCTGGCGCTGCTGCCGGTGGCCGTGGTGCTGGTGGCCGCCGGTGGCCTGCCCTGGCCCGAGGCGCTGCACCGGCTGGTGTGGCTGGGCCTGGTGCCGGCCACCCTGGCGTTTGTGCTGGGCGCGGCAGTGCGGCGCTGGCTGCCGCAGCACCTGTTCGTCTACATCCTGGGCCGCGGCTTCTTTGCCACCTGGGCAGCGCTGGCGCTGGCCGGTGCGTTGGCGCTGGGGCGGGTGGCAGCACCTGTGGGCACCGACGCTGCCGACTTGCTGCTGGCGCGCTGGCTCAGTGCCTCGGGCGAGGCTTTCATCACCGGCATGCTGGCGGCCATCTTCGTGGCCTTCCGGCCCACCTGGCTGGCCACCTACACCGACCGGCTGTACCTGCCCCGCGATTGATGCCCACGAACCGCTGCGCTGCCCACCGTCAGGCCAGCGCCCGGCCGATCAGAATCTTCTGCACCTCGGACGTGCCTTCGTAGATCTGGCAGACCCGCACATCGCGGTAGATGCGCTCGAGCGGAAAGTCACTCAAGTAGCCATAGCCGCCCAGCACCTGGATGGCGCCCGAGCA
>JANNMP010000581.1:0-2218 GCA_031398015.1 Burkholderiaceae bacterium | reverse complement strand
GGGCATGCTGCGTCCTTGCGTTTGGGGTGTGCCAACAGGCGGCTTTAGCATGTTCAGTCGATGTACTTCAGGCCAGCCGCGGCCAGTGGCTCACGCATCTTGTACATGTCCAGCCCCAGCACGCCGGTGGCCAGCTTGTCGCGCTTGGCGCCTTCATTGGCTTCACGGGCCAGCGCGGCTTGCAGCGTCTGGGCGGCCAGTACACGCGGCACACAGACCACGCCGTCGTCGTCGGCCACGACCACATCGCCCGGCGTCACCCACATGCCGGCGCACACCACGGGGATGTTCACCGAGCCGATGGTGGCCTTGATCGTGCCCTTGCTGCTGATGGCCTTGCTCCAGACCGGGAAGCCCATCTGGGTGAGCGTTTTCACGTCGCGCACACCGGCGTCGATCACCAGCGCCCGGGCGCCGCGGGCCATGAAGCTGGTGGCCAGCAGGTCACCGAAGTAGCCGTCGGTGCAATCTGCGGTGACCGCCGCCACGACGATGTCACCAGGCTGAATTTGCTCGGCCGCCACATGCATCATCCAGTTGTCACCCGGGTGCAGCAGCACCGTGACTGCTGTGCCGCTGACTTGTGCGCCTGGGTAGATCGGCCGCATGCAGGGCTTCATCAAGCCGACACGGCCCATGGCTTCATGCACCGTGGCGCTGCCCAGTGGCGCCAGTGCGTCGGTGGTGGCCCGGTCGGTGCGGGTGATGTTGCGGTAGACAACGCCGAGTTCGTACATGGTGCAAGTCTCCTGGTGGGTCACAGGCCCTTGGCCTTGAGCTGCTGGTCCAGCCGGGCGAACACGCGCCGGGCATTGCCCTCGTACACCTGCTGCTTCTGCGCTGCACTCAACTGCGCACTCGCTTCGATGTACCGCTTGGTGTCGTCGTAATAGAAGCCGGTCTCGGGGTCGATGCCGCGCACCGCGCCGATCATCTCGCTGGCAAACAGGATGTTGTGCACCGGGATCACCTTGGTCAGCAAATCGATGCCGGGCTGGTGGTAGACGCAGGTGTCGAAGAAGATGTTCTTCAGCAGGTGCTCGGTCAGCAGCGGCTTCTTCAGCTCTTGGGCCAGGCCGCGAAAGCGCCCCCAGTGGTAGGGCACGGCGCCGCCGCCATGCGGAATCAGAAACTTCAGCGTCGGGAAATCCTTGAACAAGTCGCTCGTCAGGCACTGCATGAAGGCCGTGGTGTCGGCATTCAGGTAGTGCGCGCCGGTGGTGTGGAAGCAGGCATTGCAGCTGGTGCTGACATGCACCATCGCCGGGATGTCGTACTCGACCATCTTTTCGTAGATCGGGTACCAGGCCCGGTCACTCAGGGGCGGGCTGGTCCAGTGGCCGCCCGACGGGTCGGGGTTCAGGTTGATGCCGACGTTGCCGTATTGCTGCACGCACTTCACCAGCTCGGCGATGCAGGTGGCCGGGTCCACGCCCGGGCTCTGCGGCAGCATGGCGGCGGGCACAAAGCTGTCAGGGAACAGCTGCGCCACGCGGTAACACAGCTCGTTGCAGATCGCCGCCCAGGTGCTGCTGATGTTGAAGTCACCGATGTGGTGGGCCATGAAGCTGGCGCGCGGGCTGAAGATGGTCAAGTCAATTCCACGTTCGCGCATCTTGGCCAGCTGGTTGGCCTCGATGGTCTCGCGCAGCTCGTCGTCGCTGATCTTCAGCTCGCTCACCTTGGGCATTTGCACCGGGTCGGCAATGCCGGCAATCTGCCGGTTGCGCCAGGTCTCCAGCGCCTTGGGCGCGGTGGTGTAGTGGCCGTGCACGTCGATGATCATCGCGGTCTCCTGGCGTTGCTGTGGTCTGAATCACTCAAGCGGCAGCCATGCCGTGGCGCTGCTTGGCGGCGGTGGTGTTCGCTGACGCCAGCCAGGCCAGCAGCGCGCGCACCTCGGCAGCGTGCTGGCTGGTGGTGGCCACCGCGCCCGAGAAGATGGTGTCGATCTGCACCGGCGTGGGCATGGCGCCCAGCAGGTCAATGCCGGGCAGGTTGATCAACTCACTCAATTGCTGAAAGCCCAGCGCCACCTGACCGCTGGCCACCAGGCTGCCCACCGGCACACCGGCGCTGGCCTGCAACAGCCGGCCCTGCAACAGGCCCGTGATGCCCCAGCGGTCAAACAGCTTCAACAACTGCACGCCGCTGGGCCCGGTGGAGTACCCGATGCTGGGCGCCGCCAACACCGCCCGGCGCAGTGCGTCTTCGCTGC
>JANNMP010000651.1:0-4747 GCA_031398015.1 Burkholderiaceae bacterium | reverse complement strand
GTTGTCCTTGGGTTCGGTGGCGGTGCCGCCAAAGCCGACCTCGCTGCGTGGCGGCGGCACCAGCACATCCAGCACGCGCTCTTCGGCGGCGTCTTCGGCGCGGGCGCGCTGGCGCTTCATGGCCAGGCCGCGCTCCTGCTTGACCGCCATGTCCACCTGGTCACGGAGCTCGATGCCGAAGGCCGCTTTTTGGGCGGGCTGATCCTGCCCGGCCACGGCATCATGCTGCGTGCGCTGGAAGGCGGCACCGCCGGCCTGCGCGTGCCCAGCTGATCGATTCACTGATCTTCGACGGCCTGCTGGCGCTGCAGCAGGCCCGCGCAGCGGCCTGAATGTGGTCACGCCCGCGCTGCGGCCTGAATGTGGCCAGACCCGCGCTGGAACTTCATGCCGGCATGACACCCCAACCGGGCCCCAACGACACAACCGCCATGACCACCACTGAACACCAGGCCATCCTCACCATTGCTGTTCTGGCCGCGCTGGCCGATGGCCAGAAGCATGAGCGTGAACGCGGCGAGATCAAGCGCGTTGCCGACAGCCTGGGCCAGGCCGAGGGTGTGCACCTGCCGGCGCTGGTGCAAGACGTGCTGCTGCAGCGCGCCAACCTGGCCAGCGCCGTGCCCCAGCTCACAAGCGCCGATGCCAGGCTTCTGGCCTATGAGATGGCGGTGTGCGTGTGCGACGCCGACGGCGCCCAGAGCCCGGCCGAGCGCACCTTTCTGGACGACCTGAACCAGCGCCTGGGCCTGGCAGCGCCGGTTGCCGCAGCCTTTGCGCAGCAGGCCGATGCCATGGTGGCTGCGCCCCTGCCGCTGCCAGACGGTGCGTCGCTGCCCGGCGCCACGCCCGCTGCGGTCGCCAGCGTCGACAACGCTGCGCTGGATGCCGACATCCTCAACGCCGCCATCTTGAACGGCGCGCTGGAGCTGCTGCCTGAAAGCCTGTCCACCCTGGCCATCATTCCGCTGCAGATGAAGCTGGTTTACCGCATCGGCCTGGCCCACGGCCACCAGCTCGACAGCGGCCATGTGAAGGATTTTCTGGCCACGGCAGGCGTCGGGCTGACGTCGCAGTACCTGGAGCAGGCAGCGCGCAAGCTGCTGGGGCGCTTTGGTGGTGGGCTTCTCGGTGGTGTTTTGGGGGGTGTGGGCAAGCAGGCCGTCAGCTCGGGCCTGAGCTTTGCCACCACCTACGCTCTGGGCCAGGTGGCCAAGCGCTACTACGCTGGCGGCCGGGTGCTGTCCACGCAGATGCTCAAAGATGCCTACGCCAGCAGCCTGCAGCAGGCCCAGGCGCTGCAGGCGCAGTACGGGCCGGCGATGCACGAGCGTTCGCGCACCATCGACGCCGGCAAGCTGCTGGCGATGGTGCGCGGGCGCTGAGCGCATCCCGCGCCCGAGTCGGTGCCCGGCGTTCGCGACGGGACAGCGTTCGTCTGCAGCAGGCCAGCCGCCCTTGCCGGATGTCTGCATGCCGCAGCCGAGGCGGCAAGGCCGAGGCCGTGGGGCCGTTCAGGGCTTGGCACGCGAACACACGGCCGGGCCGTGCGCTGTGCGAGCAACTGCCTCCGCGCCTCGCGTGCCAAGCCCTGCCCGGCCCCACAACCTCGACCTTGCAGTCATCCTGCTGTGCACTGCCGGCAGGCGCGCCGGTGGCCCACGTGCCGGCACGGCCGCAGGGGTTCTGGTCTCTGCAGTCCACACCTGCTTGTGCAAGGTCGAGGTCGTGGGGTCGGGCAGGGCTTGGCACGCGAGGCGCGGGGTCCGTCATCGGCATGCGGCGACCGGCGCCGTGTGTTCGCGTGCCAAGTCCTGAACGACCGCACGGCCTCGACCTTGCTGCGCCGGCTGTGCCCGGCGGCTTGTATCGCCGGCAATCCTTCGCGAGCCAGGCAACGCCTTCCGGCGTTGCCTGCGCCCGCTATGCCCAGCGGCTTGTATCGCCGCCGGTCCTTCGCCAGCCGGAGGTCGCCTTCCGGCGACCTACGCGCGGGCTCAGTCAGCGCGGATATTGTTGGTTTTGACGACGTCGCCCCAGGTCTTGTACTGGTTGCGGGTGAGCGCGCCGAGTTGCTCGGCCGTGCCACCGCCGGGCTCGTCGCCGCGGTCGAGGATGCTCTTGGTCACGGTGGCGTCCTTCAGCGCCGTGTTGAGCGCGGCATTGGCCTTGGCCACCACGTCGGCCGGCAAGCCCGGCGGGCCGAACAGGCCGATGAACGAGATGATGCTGAAGTCCTTCAGCCCGGCCTCGGCGGCGGTGGGCACGTTGGGGAAGGCCGGCACGCGCTTGTCACTGGTCACCAGCAGCGGCCGCAACTGGCCTGATTTGATGAATGGCGCCACCACCGACGTGGCATCGAACATCGCGTCCAGCCGGCCGGCGATCAGGTCGGTCATTGCCGGGCTGCTGCCTTTGTAAGGCACGTGGTTCATCTTGACGTTGCCCATGCGCTCGCGCAGCAGCTCCATCGTGACGTGGGGCAGCGCGCCCACGCCGCCGGTGCCGTAGTCAATGCCCTGGCCGGCCTTGCTCTTGGTCTTGGCCAGCTCCACAAAATCGGCATAGGTCTTGATGGGCGACGACGCCGGCACCGCCAGCACCAGGGCCGACTGCAGCATCACGCCGATGGGCGTGAGCTGGCGCGGGTCAATGATGCCCAGCGTGGTGTAGACATGCGCGGCAATCGTCATCGAGCCATTGCCCACCAGCAGGCGGTGGCCGTCGGTGGCCGCCTTCATCACGTCGGCGGCGGCCAGGTTGCCGTTGACGCCAGCCTTGTTGTCGATGACCACCGGCTGGCCCAGCGTGGTTTGCAGGCTTTGCAGCAGCACCCGGCCGGCAAAGTCGGTCTGCCCGCCGGGCGGAAAGCCCACCAGCAGCGTGACTGGCTTGCTCGGCCAGGCGGCCTGGGCCCAGGCAGCGGGCGCTGCCAGCGCGGTCAGCGCCAGCGCAGCAGCGCCCAGCAGTGTGTTGCGGCGGGTGGTCGGCAAGGGGGTGAAGCGGCGGTGCATGGGGTCTCCTTGGGGGTGTTCAGTCCGGCCAACGTGGCACGGCAGGGCGCCGGGGAGCCGGCACGATGTTGAGTATCGGACAGCGCTATCCAATCGGTTATGGTGTTTACCCTGATCTGTGAGTGGCGCCTGTCTTGCTGCTGATGTGTGCGCAAACCTGCCAGGGTTTGACTCCTTGCGCCAGTGGCTTGGACAACGCTATCCTTCAGGCGTCAGGCGTCAGGCGTCAGGCGTCAGGCGTCAGGCGTCCAGCCTCCGGCGTCGCCGCGCCATCCCGTTGCCAAACGCCACCCCCAACACCCGCCGCATGTCCACCAGCCCTGTCCGAACCCGCGCCACCGGCCGCGTCACGCTGGCCGATGTGGCCGGCGCTGCCGGTGTGAGCCCGATCACCGTGTCGCGCGCGCTGCGCGGCGAGCGGGCGGTTGACCCGAAGCTGGTCGCGCGTGTCAAGGCGGCCGCCCAGCGGCTGGGTTATGTGCCCGACCCGGCAGCGCGGGCGCTGGCCTCGCGCCACAGCACCCATGTGGCGCTGCTGATCCCGATGTTGTCGAACGCGGTGTTCGTGGAGCTGCTGGAGGGCGTGCAGCGCACCCTGCGCCCAGTGGGTTACCAAACCTTGATCGGCGTCACCCACTATGACCCGCGAGAAGAAGAGCAGTTGTTGCGTGAGCAACTGCAGCACCGCCCCGCCGGCCTGATGGTGACCGGGCTCGACCGCCACGAGGCCACCCGCGCGCTGATCCGCAACAGCGGCTTGCCGTGTGTGCACCTGATGGAGACCACAGACGACCCCGGCGTGCACTGCGTCGGCTTCTCGCACGCCGATGCGGCGGCGGCCATCACCCGCCACCTGCTGGCCAAGGGCCACCGCCGCATCGCGTTTGCCGCCGCCCAGCTCGATGCGCGCACGCTGCAGCGGCAGGCCGGCTGGCGCCGCGAGATGCAGGCCGCCGGCCTGTACCAGCCGACGCTGGAATGGCTGAACCCGGCGCCGTCGTCGTTGCAGCTCGGCGGCACGCTGTTCGAGCAGATCGCGGCCCAGGCGCCACCGGTGCAGGCCATCTTCTTCTGCAATGACGACCTGGCCCAGGGCGCGCTGCTGGCCGCGCTGCGCCTGGGGGTGCCGGTGCCGCAGCGCCTGGCGATCGCCGGCTTCAATGACCTACCCGGCAGCGACCAGATGGTGCCCAGCCTCACCACGGTGCGCACGCCGCGCGCCGAGATCGGCACCGCCGCCGCCGGCATGCTGCTGGCACTGATGCGGGGTGAGGTGCTGCCGGCCACCGGCATTGACCTGGGCTACGAAGTCATCACGCGCCAGAGCGCCTGAGGCCCACGCGCCTGGCGGCGCCTACAGGATGTAGCGCGACAGGTCTTCGTTCTTGGCCAACTCGGCCAGCTTGGCATCCACCGCTGCGGCGTCAATCGCCACGGTCTGGCCGCTGCGGTTGGGGGCGTCGAAGCTCACGTCGTCGAGCAGGCGCTCCATCACCGTGGCCAGGCGGCGTGCGCCGATGTTCTCGGTGCGCTCGTTCACGTCATGGGCAATTTGCGCCAGCCGGCGGATGGCATCGGGCGCAATCTCCAGCGTCACGCCTTCGGTGGCCAGCAGGGCCTGGTATTGCTTGACCAGGCTGGCATGGGTGCTGGTGAGGATGGCCTCGAAGTCGTCCACCGACAGCGGCCCCAGCTCCACCCGGATGGGAAAACGGCCCTGCAGCTCGGGGATC
>JANNMP010000560.1:0-5024 GCA_031398015.1 Burkholderiaceae bacterium | reverse complement strand
GTGCTGGTGTTCGGCGGCATCTACGGCGGCATCTTCTCGCCCACCGAAGGCGCGGCGGTGGGCGCGGTGGGCACCTTCGTGGCCGCACTCGCCCGGCGCGAGCTGGGCTGGGCCGGCATCGGCCGCAGCTTCATCGGCACGGCCGAAACATCGGCGATGGTGTTCATGATCTTCCTGGGCGCCGACATGATGAATTCGGCCCTGGCGCTGACCCAGATGCCCGCGCGCGTGGCCGACTGGGTGGGCCACCTGCAAGTGGCGCCACTGTGGATCGTCGGCGCCGTCATGGTGGTCTACATCCTGCTGGGCTGCGTGATGGACGAGCTGTCGATGATGCTGCTGACCATCCCCGTGATCTTCCCGGCGGTGATGGCGCTGGACTTGTTCGGGCTTGGCGCCGAGCCCAAGGCGATCTGGTTCGGCATCCTGGTGTTGATGACGGTGGGCATCGGCATGACGATGCCACCGGTGGGGCTGAACGTGTACGTGGTCAACAGCATCGCGCGTGATGTGCCGATGAACGAAACCTACAAGGGCGTGTGGCCGTTCCTGGCCAGCGACGTGCTGCGGCTGTTGCTGCTGCTGTTCTTTCCGTCGCTCACGCTCGGGTTCGTGGCGCTGTTTTTCAAGTAGCACCGAGCGGGTGGCGCTGGAGCGGGTGAAGGGAATCGAACCCTCGTCTTAAGCTTGGGAAGCTTCAGCTCTGCCATTGAGCTACACCCGCAACAAGCACAAAGTCTACAAGATCGGGCCCAGCCGCCGGGCTTGTGAAAAACCAACCCGGTAGTTCCCAGCGTGGCGGTTGAGCGGCCTGTGCGGCATCATGGCTTGCATCACCATGAACAAACCCATCCAACTGCTGCACCTGGGCCCCAAGGCGCCTGACCTGTCGACCTCGGCCTATGGCCCGTTCGTGGTGCACGCAGTGGCCTCGCTGGACGAGCTGTCGGCGGCACTCAATGCACAGGGCTATGACGCCATCGTGGTGCACCAGGCCCGGCCTGACCAGTTGGCGGTGCTCGCCGCCTGGCCCGGCCTGGCGCGTGCAGTGCTGGATGCGGCGGTGTTGGTGGTGGCCCCCGAGCCCGCCAGCGCCGATGCCCTGCGCCTGGTGAACCTGGGCGCGCAAGACGTGCTGCCGCTGCACGATGCCCATGCCGGTGCGCTGGCGCGTGCGGTGCGGCTGGCGGTGGAACGCAAGCGCATTGAAAGCGCGGCGCGCAAGGCCTACGCCACTGACCTGGCCACCGGCCTGCCCAACCATGCCCAGCTGATGGAGCACATGAACCATTTGCTGGCGCTGCGCGAGCGTGAGCCTGCGGTGATGGCGCTGCTGGCGCTGCGCATCGAAGGGCTGACGGCCACCGAGGCGCGGCTGGGCACCGAAGCAGCCAATGTGCTGCGCCGCAAGGTGGCGGTGCGGCTGCGCTCGGGCCTGCGCGCCAGTGATGTGGTGGCGTCGCTGGGCCTGGACAGCTTTGCCGTGCTGTTGGCCTGGATCGACGACGCGGCCGATGCCGAACGGGTGGCGGTGAAGCTGGTGCAGGCGCTGCAGCGCCCGTTCAAGGTGGCGGGACAGGACGTGGCCGTGGCCGTGTGCGTGGGTGTGGCGCAGTACCCCGTGCACGGCAAGGATGCCGACAGCCTGGTGCGCCGCGCCTTGGGCCAGGCCGGAGACGGCATGGCCATCGGCCGCAGCGGGCTCAGCCCGCGTGGTGGCACGGCCGCTGCCAATGATGATTGACGGCGGCCGAGTCGCCGTCATGGATGATTGACGGCTGCCGCGCCGCCGTCATGGATGATTGACGGCGGCCGCGCCGCAGGCCCGCCTACTTCAGCACGTCGCCAAGGCAGAGATACTTGGTCTCGACATAGTCGTCCATGCCCTGGTGCGCACCCTCGCGGCCCAGGCCACTTTGCTTGACACCGCCAAACGGCACCTCGGCAGTGGAGATCAGGCCTGTGTTGATGCCCACCATGCCGTATTCCAACGCTTCGCCCACGCGGAACACGCGGCCGATGTCGCGGCTGTAGAAGTAGCTGGCCAGGCCAAACTCGGTGGCATTGGCCAGCGCCACGGCTTCGGCCTCGGTGTCGAAGCGGAACACCGGCGCCACCGGGCCGAAGGTTTCTTCCTTGGCGCACAACATGCTGCTGTTCACGTCGGCCAGCACCGTGGGGGTGTAGAAGCGCTCACCGATGCGCTGCCCACCGGCCACCAGGCGCGCGCCCTTGCCCAGGGCGTCGGCCACATGGGCCTCCACTTTCAGCACCGCCTGGTTGTCGATCATCGGGCCTTGGTTGATGCCGGCATCGAAGCCGTTGCCCACGCGGATGCCCCGGCTCTTGGCCGCCAGTTTCTCGACAAAGCTGTCGTACACACCGGCCTGCACGTAAAAGCGGTTGGCGCAGACGCAAGTCTGGCCGGCATTGCGGTACTTGCTGACCATCGCACCTTCCACGGCTGAATCGATGTCGGCGTCGTCGAAGACGATGAACGGCGCGTTGCCGCCGAGTTCCAGGCTGATCTTCTTGACCGTGGGGGCACACTGGCGCGCCAGGATGCGGC
Source organism: Burkholderiaceae bacterium (assembly GCA_031398015.1). Taxonomy (GTDB): domain Bacteria; phylum Pseudomonadota; class Gammaproteobacteria; order Burkholderiales; family Burkholderiaceae_C; genus Pseudaquabacterium. The sequence goes on along the minus strand of JANNMP010000560.1, from coordinate 2,455 downwards.
CCACCTCGGTCGAGCCGGTGAAGCTCAGATGCCGCACCACGTCACTGCTGCACAGCACCTGGCCCACGGCAATGCTCTGCTCGGCATCGGCCGTGATGATGTTGAGCACACCGGCCGGCATGCCAGCACGCTGGGCCAGCTCAGCCACCGCCAGCGCTGACAGCGGCGTGGCCTCGGCTGGCTTGATCACCACGCTGCAGCCGGCGGCCAGTGCCGGCGCCACTTTGCGGGTGATCATCGCGATGGGAAAGTTCCAGGGCGTGATCGCCGCGCACACGCCGATGGGCTGCTTGATGACGATGTAGCGTTTGTTGTTGTCGGTGGTGGGGATGGTCTCGCCATACACCCGCTTGGCTTGTTCGGCAAACCACTCGATGAAGCTGGCGCCGTAGACCACCTCGCCACGCGCCTCGGCCAGCGGCTTGCCTTGCTCGGCCGTCATGATGCGGGCCAGGTCGTCGGCATGCGCAATGATCAGGTGGAACCATTTCATCATCACCGCGCCGCGTTCCTTGGCGGTCTTGTTGCGCCAGGGCCCCCAGGCTTTCTCGGCCGCCATGATGGCGTTGTGGCAGTCCACCGGGCCCAGGTTGGCCACGTCGGCCAGCTTCAGGCCCGTGGCGGGGTCGGTGACGTCGAAGCGCGCAGTGCCACCAGCGCCTGCTGACACCCATTCACCGCCGATCAGCGCGTCGGTCTTCAACAGGCCGGGGTCGGCCAGCAATGCCAGCGGGGAGGTGATCATGTTCATCGGGTGTCTCCAGAGATCAAGCGCTCAACGTGCCGGCCAGCCGGTGCCAGCGGCCAGCGCGGCGCGGATCGCGTCGCCGTCCTGGTCGATCCGGGGCGGCGGCAGATCGGCAAAGGCACGTTCGCCGTCAAAGCGCATCGGGTTGGGAATCTGCGGCATTGCCCGCCCGGCGCCGACGTCGAAGCCGGCCTGCATGCCACGCGAGCGCACCTGCGGGTGCTCAAACACGCCGGGCAGCGTGAGGATGGGTGCGCAGGGCACGGCATGCGGCTCGAGCAGGTCGATCCAGCCCTGGGTGGTGCGCTTGGCCATCCAGCCTTCCAGCACCGGGATCAGGCTGTCGCGGTTGACCAGGCGGCCGGAATTGCTGACATAACGTGGATCGCGGGCGACTGCGGCATCACCGGCCAGCTCGCAAAAGCGGGCGAACTGGCCATCGTTGCCCACTGCCAGCACGATGTGGCCGTCCTGTGTGCTGAACACCTGGTAGGGCACAACGTTCATGTGGGCATTGCCCATGCGTTGCGGCACGATGCCACCTACCAGGTGGTTGCTGGCCTGGTTGGCCAGCATCGCCACCTGCACGTCCAGCAGCGCGGCGTCGATGTGGCGGCCTTTGCCGGTGCGGCCACGCTCGATCAGCGCCGCCAGCACGGCCGTGGTGGCATACACGCCGGTGAACAGATCGGCCACCGCCACGCCCACCTTCTGCGGCTGGCTGCCGGGTGTGCCTTCCTTTTCACCGGTCACGCTCATCAAGCCGCCCGTGGCCTGGATGGCGAAGTCATAACCCGCAGCCTGGGCCATCGGGCCGGTCTGGCCGTAGCCGGTGATGGAGCAATACACCAGGCGTGGGTTGATGGCCGACAGGCGGGCGTAGTCCAACCCGTACTTGGCGAGCTGGCCGACTTTGTAGTTCTCCAGCACCACATCGGCCTCGGCCGCCAACTGGCGCACCAGGTCGGCACCGGCGGGCTCGGCAATGTCGATGGCGACCGAGCGTTTGCCACGGTTGGCGCTGAGGTAGTACGCCGACATGCGGTCAGCGGCATCGCCCCACCAGGGCGGGCCCCAGGTGCGGGTGTCGTCACCGCCGCCCGGGCGTTCGACCTTGATCACATCGGCGCCGTAGTCGGCCAGCATCTGGCCTGCCCAGGGGCCGGCCAGCACGCGTGACAGGTCAAGCACGCGGGTGCCGTCCAGCAGTTGGGGCGAGCTCATGAAAATGCTTGGATGCCGGTGATCGCGCGGCCAAGGATCAGCGCATGCACGTCATGCGTGCCCTCATACGTGTTCACCACCTCCAGGTTCACCATGTGGCGCACCACACCGTATTCATCGCTGATGCCGTTGCCGCCCAGCATGTCGCGCGCCAGGCGGGCAATGTCCAGCGCCTTGCCGCAGCTGTTGCGCTTGATGATCGAGGTGGCTTCCACCGATGCCTTGCCGGCGTCCTTGAGCCGGCCCAATTGCAGGCAGCCCTGCAGGCCGAGTGCGATCTCGGTCTGCATGTCGGCCAGCTTCTTCTGGACCAGCTGGTTGGCGGCCAGCGGCCGGCCGAACTGCTGGCGGTCGAGCACGTACTGGCGGGCGCGGAAGAAACAATCCTCGGCCGCACCCAGCGCGCCCCAAGCGATGCCGTAGCGCGCGCTGTTCAGGCAGGTGAACGGGCCCTTCAGGCCACGCACCTCGGGGAAGGCGTCT
>JANNMP010000453.1:0-7704 GCA_031398015.1 Burkholderiaceae bacterium | reverse complement strand
CTGAATGAACGCCTGCCTTGCTGTGCTCGCCTGCGCATTGCCCGCACTGTTGCTGTGCTGTGCTGTGCAGGCTCAACCGTCCGGGCCGCCGGGCCCCACCCAGCCCGACAGCCCGCGCTTTGACATCCTGGAGTTCGTGGTTGAAGGCGATACCCTGCTGGGCAGCGCCGCCATCGAGCGCGCGGTGTACCCCTTTCTGGGCCCGGGCCGCAGCGTGGCCGATGCCGAAGGCGCGCGCCAGGCATTGGAAGCGGCCTATCAGGCGGCTGGATTTCTCAGCGTGACCGTGCTGCTGCCGGCCCAGCGCATTGATCAGGCTGGTGGTGAATTGCGCTTGCAGGTGCTGCAGGCACCGGTGTCCCGCCTGCGCGTGACCGGTGCCGAGTACAGCTTGCCCAGTGCACTGCGCGCGGCCGTGCCCAGTCTGGCGCCTGGCAACGTGCCGAACTTCAACGAGATGCAGCAGGAGCTGGGTGACCTGGCGCGCCGCAGCGCCGACCGCGAGTTGACACCGCTGCTGGCCGCCGGCACCCGGCCTGGCACGCTGGACGTGGAGCTGAAGCTACTGGAAACGCTGCCCCTGCACGGCGCGGTTGAGCTCAACAGCAAGCGTGTGCTCAACACCGAGCCGGGCCGCCTGGCCGCCGGTTTGCGCTACGACAACCTGTTTCAGCGTGGCCATTCGCTGGGCTTCGATTGGCTGTATTCACCACGCCGGCCGGCGCAAGCCAACATCCAGAGCCTGCTGTACCACCTGCCGCTGGGCGCCGAGGGTGACCGGTTGTTCGTCACGCTCACCCATTCCAACAGCGACACGCCCACTGCGCTGGGCGGCGCCACGGTGTCGCGCGGCGACACCCTGCGCCTGCGCTGGCGCGATGTGCTGGGCCCGGTGGCCAACGCCAGCCAGTCGCTGAGCTGGGGCCTGACCCTGCGTGACCTGCGCGACGGCAACCGCGGTGTGGCCGGCTTCGTCACGCCGTCGTCACCCCTGCGCTACCCCAGCTTCAGCCTGGGCTGGGACATGGACCTGCCCGGCACTGCCAGCACCCCCGGCAGGCTCACCCGGCTGCAGGCCGAGCTGACACTGGGCCTGCGCGGCCTGGGGGCACGCACGGTCGATTGCAATGGCGTGCCCAAGGACCAGTTCGACTGCAAGCGCGCCGGCGCGCAGCCGGGCTTTCAGGTCGTCACATTCAACCTCTCGCACCAGGAGCCGCTGGGCCGCTGGCGCCTGCTGGCGCGGCTGCAAGGCCAGCTCAGCGACGCGCCGCTGGTCTCTGCCGAGCAAGTGGTCTATGGCGGTGAGGCATCGGTGCGTGGCTACTTCGAGGGTGAGCAGGCCGGTGACATCGGCGCTGCGCTGCGGCTGGAGCTGTCGGCGCCGCCCTGGGTGCTGCCAGCGCCCAGCTGGGCGCGCACCGACACGCTGCAACTGCAGGCCCTGCTGTTCCACGACCTGGCCCGGTTGCAGCGCCTGGAGCCGCTGCCCGGTGAGCAGGCCAAGGCCAGGTTGGCCAGCGCCGGCCTGGGCCTGCGGCTGAACGGGCCGATGGGCCTGCAGGCCGAGCTGAGCTGGAGCCATGTGCTGCAGGCCACCGGCCTGACCGATGGCGCCGGCCAACGCCAGACCACCACCGCACGCGGCCAGCGCTGGGACGTGTCGCTGCGCCAGAGCTTTTGACGCATGAAACCGCCAACACCCCACTTGCCGCCGCTGCGCCGGCCACATCCGCTGGCCCTGGCGGTGGCCTTGGCCTGTGCTGCCTGGCAGGCGCCCGGCCAGGCCCAGTCGCCGTCGACCGCACGCCCGCCGGTGGTCTTCGGCAGCCAGCTCCAACCACCTGCAGCTGGCGCGCGCCAGCCACTGCCACAGCCCTATGGCAGCAGCCGCCGTGCCGATGGCAGCCTGCTGAACGACCCTGCGCTGCGCAGCTTCGTGGCCAAGCCGGCCCAGCACAGCGCGGTGCGCTGGACAGTCAACGGCAACAGCGCCACGCTCGACCAGGGCAGCGCCGAACGGGTGGTCCTCAACTGGGACAGCTTCGACATCGGCGCCGGCCACAGCGTGCGCTTCATGCAGGACAAGGATCCGGCCAAGGCGGTGTCGGCACTCAACCGCATCTGGAGCGCCGACCCCAGCCTGATCCTGGGCAGCCTGAGCGCCGACCGCGAAGTGATCCTGGTCAACGCCAACGGCCTGTATTTCGGCCGCGGTGCGCGTGTGGACACCGGCAAGTTCGTGGCCACCGCACTGGGCATCGCCGACAGCGTGTTCGAGCGTGGCCTGCGCAACACCACCGACGCCAGCGCGGTGTTCAGCAGCGAGGGCACCGACCACCTGCCCACCCGGCTGGCCGACACCGCCACCGCGCTGTCGGCGGCGGTGTCGGTGCAAGCTGGCGCCGAAATCCGCAGCGCTGCCGGGGGCGACGTGCTGCTGGTCGCGCCCCGCGTGCTCAACCAGGGCCGCATCAGCACACCGCAGGGCCAGGCGGTGCTGGCCGCTGGTGACAGGGTCTACCTGATGAGCTCGTCCGACCCGGCCCAGCGTGGCCTGATCGTGGCGGTGGACCCGGTGCGCCTGGCCGGCAGCACGGCGGTGGATGCCGGCCTGGGCGTGGTGGAGAACCGCGCCGCCAGCCAGTCGGCCACCCAAGGCCTGGCGCGGCAGCTCGACGGCATCCATGCCGAGCGTGGCACGGTCAACCTGGTGGGTCTGACGGTGCGGCAGAACGGCCAGGCCAATGCCACCACCGCCGTCAAGGGCGCCAACGGCGCCATCCATCTGCAGGCCATGGCCGCGACGCAGACGCTGGTGGGCGGCGCCGGCAATGCCAGCACCGCCACCCAGTTCGGCTTGGGCGTGGAAGCCGGCGCCACGCTGCGCTACAGCGCCGGTGGTGGCACGGTGGAACTGGGCACGCTCAGCAGCACCACGGTGCGGCCCGAGGCCGGCAGTGCCACCCAGCTCGATGCCGAGGTGTTCAACCGCTCGCGCATCCGCATCGACGGTGGCGCCATCGCGGTGCACGGCGGTGCCCGCATCGAGGCGCCCGCCGGCCAGGTGGACTTGCTGGCTGCGCAGGCCACGCTGACCAGCCCGTTGTTCAGCGCCGGTGTCAACACCGCGCCGGCCCAGGCCGATGGCAGCCGCATCAGCGTGGCGCCTGGCGCGGTGCTCAGCGTCGCCGGCCTGCAGGGCGTCGCGGTGGACGGCAACCGCCAGCAAGCTGCGCAGCGGCTGTTCCGCATCGAGCTGGCCGACGTGCCGCTGCAGCGCAGCAGCCCGCTGTACCGCAGCGAGGTGTTTTTCGACTTGCGCCAGGCGGCGCAGGTGGCGGTGGCCAATGTCACCGGTGCCGCTGCGGCGGTGGCGCGCAGCGCCGACGAGCTGTCCACGGCCGGCGGGCGCTTGCGCATCGAGGCCGAAGGCGCGGTGGTGGTCGGCGCTGGCGCGGTGCTCGATGTGTCGGGTGGCTCGGTGCAGGTGTCCGAAGCACGGCTGGCCGAATCGGTGCTGCAGCAGGGTGGACGCGCAGTGCGTTTCAGCGCGGCGGCTGCCGACACAGCCGTCACCGGCTTGGGCGGCGCGCCGGCTGTCACCGTGGTGCCGGCCTACACCGAAGGCCGCTCCGGCGGCGCGCTGACCATCGGCGGCCGGCAACTGGCGTTGGCCGGAGCGCTGCGAGGCCAGGTGGTGCAAGGTGGGCGCCAGCAGGCCGGCACTGACCCGGCTGCTGCGCCCGCCAGCGTGGCCGTTGGCCGGGTGTTCGGCGCCAGCAACACCCATTACCTGGCAGCACTGCAACTGCAGCCGGGGCCAGACCCGGCGCTGGCGGCTGCCTTGGGCCCCGCGTTCTGGGCCGATCCGCTGGCGGCGCCGCTGGCTGGCGTGCCCAGCACCAGCGTGCTGGCGCTGCAAGGCCTGGGCGCAGAGCACGGTTTCGGCCAATTGCTGCTCAGCGCCGCCAGCATCGCGCAGAGCAGCTTCGGCACGCTCGACCTGGGGCCGGGCGGCATGCTGCAACTGCAGGCCCAGCGCATCGCACTGGACGGCGTTTTCCACGCGCCGGGCGGGCGCCTGACGCTGACCACCGACGCGGCCGAGCCCGGCAGCGATGTCGGCGACATCCGCCTGTCGTCACGCACCGTGCTCGATGCCGCTGGCCGCTGGGCCAACCAGGGCCGCAGCGGCGCCGATGCCGGCGCCACGGCAGCGGCAGCCAGCAGCAGCGGCGGCCAGGTGGTGCTGCGCGCTGCCAAGTCGCTGCTGGCCGACGCCGGCGCGCGCATCGACGTGTCGGGCGGCGCAGCGCTGTCGGCCGCAGGCAAACTCAGCACCGGCGCGGCCGGTGCCATCAGCCTGGAGATCGGCCGCTCGGCCTTGTTCAGCAGCAGCCTGCAGATCGACGGTGTGCAACTGCAGGGCTTTGATTTCCAACGCGGTGGCCGGCTCAACCTGGGCACGCCGGGCCTGACGCTGGGTGGTGCAGGTGGTGCAGGTGGTGCAGGTGCGTCAGCATCGCCAGGCTTCCAGCTCGACACCGCGCTGTTCTCTGAGTTTGGCTTCGGCAGCATCAGCATCGGCGCCTTCGGCGACTTGCGCCTGGCATCGGGTTTTCAGTTGCAGCCCAAACTGCGCCAGTGGCAATTGGCTGCTGGTCATGCCCAGGTGCCCAGCGGCGCCATGGGCCCGGCGGTGGCCAACTCCCGGCCGCAAGACCCGGCGCTGGCCGACCCGGTGCCGGTGCACCTGAACCTGGCCGCCACGCTGCCGCTGAACCCGGCGCTGCAGCAGGCCGGCGCCAGCTTGGTGGTCGAGCGTGGTGCCGGCATCACACTGGCACCGGGCGGGCAGCTCAGCCTGGCGGCCAGCCGCCATCTGGTGGTGGGCGCCACGGGCGGTTTGGCGGGTCAAGCCAGCACGCTCAGCGCGCCAGGCGGTGCGCTCAACCTGCGCATCAGCGGCCAGCGCGGCGCCGGCTCGTTGGGTGAGATCGGCGACGACCCGGCCGGCTTCCTGGCCGACCAGGCGCTGTGGCTGGGTGCCGATGCGCAGTTGTCGGTGGCCGGCACCGCACTGCTGCGGCCCGAGCCGCGCAGTGGCTTGGCTGGTGCGCTGCGGGGCAGCGCTGGCGCGGCAGCGGCGCAGCGCCAGACCGGCACGGTATGGGGTGGCGGCAGCATCAGCCTGACGGCGCAGCGGGGTTATGTGGTGGCGCAGGCCGGCTCGGTGTTGCGGCTGGACGGCGCGCAGGCGCCATTGCACCTGCCTGGTCTGGCCGACGCGGTCACCGTGGCGCGCCCTGCCGGCGCGCTCAGCGTGGTCAGCGCCGAAGGCATCACGCTGGAAGGCACGGTGTCGGCCGCGCCGCCGCGTGATGCCCAGGGCCGGGCGCTGGCCGACGGCGGCCGGCTGGCCGTGGCCATCGGCCAGGGCGGCGTGAACACCTTCACCCAGGGCCCGGCCTACCCCGGCAGCCTGGTCGACAACAACCAGGGCCAGCCATTGCCGGGGGCGGTGGCCAAGCCGCGCAGCTTGCTGGTCACCGCACTGGGCGGTGTGCTGGGCGCCACGCCATTTGGCAGCAACCTGCCGGCGGTGCTGGACAACGGCATCGCCCGGCTGTCGCCCGGCTTGCTCACCGGCGCCGGCTTCGACGCGATGCAGCTGGGCGCTGGCGACCGGATCCATTTCGACACCGCGCTCGACAGTTTTCATCCGCTGGGCGTGGTGCTGGACGCACCACTGCTGTCGGCGCGGCCCGGTGTGGCGGTGGCCCTCGGTGGCAGCCAGGTTGCATTGGGCGACCGCACACGCGACCTCAACCGCCGCGGTGCCGCGCCAGAGCGCAGCGCCAGCGCCGATGACCCGGCTGTGGCCAACACCACGCTCAGCGTGCGGGCAACCACCATCGAACTGGTCGGCCAATCGGCGCTGCAGGGCTTCAACAGCGTGGCGCTGCAGGCCAGCGGCGACATCCGCCTCACCGCGGTGAACCCGGCGCAAGGCGCGGCCAGCGGCAGTCTGGCCTTTGCGTCGGACCTGCTGCTGCAGGCCGGCCAGGTGTTCAGCACCAACGGCACGGCCTTCACACTGGCCGGCTTGCCAGCGGCCGATGTGGCCGACCGCGGCAGCCGTCTGCTGCTGCGCCAGGGCACGGCCGGTGCCAGCGCGCTGCCGCCGCTGAGCGCATTCGGCAGCCTGAGCGCCAGCGCCACCAACATCGACCACGACGGTGTGCTGCGCCAGCCCTTCGGCGCCATCAGCCTGACGGCAGAGCGCCAGCTGGCGTTGGGCCCGCGCAGCATCACCTCGGTGTCCGCCGAGGGCGCGCAACTGCTGGTGGGCAGCACCGACAACCTGGCCGCCTGGACACTGCCCAACGGCCAGCAGGCGCAAGCGCTGCCGCTGGCCAAGCGCATCAGCCTGCAGGCTGGCCAGATCGACACCGCAGCTGGCGCCAAGGTCGATGCCAGCGGCGGCGGTGACGTGCTGGCCTGGGAGTTTTTTGCCGGTGTCGGTGGCAGCCGCGATGTGCTGGCCGCCGATGGTGTGTGGGCTGTGCTGCCTGACCATGCCGACGCACCGGCGCTGGCGCTGGCTGGCGGGCTGGCCAGTGCCAACAACGCGTTTGGCGATGCCAGTGGTCTGCCTGGCCAGCAGCTGGTGGTCACCCAGGCCGGCGGCGCGCTGCCGCCGGGGGCCTACACGCTGTTGCCGGCCCGCCAGGCGCTGCTGGCCGGCATGCTGCCAGCGGAAGCTTTTCTGGTGAAGCGTGCGGGGTCGGACGCTGGTGGCCCGCTGGCGCCCGCACAGCGCCTGGCCGACGGCAGCAGCGTCATCAGCGGCCAGTTGCGCGCCATCGGCTCGGTGCACCTCAGCCAGCCGGGTGAGCGCTTCAACATCCTGCCGGCCAGCAGTTTCCTGGCCGGCAGCGACCTGCTTGCGCTGGCCCGCAGCGACCTGCGCCTGACATCGATCAGCCAGTTGCTGGCGCGCCAGGCCAGCAGCGCTGGCCGCAGCGAGCCACCGGCGCTGCCGCGTGATGCCGGCCAGGTGCAGGTGCAGGTGCTGGCAGAGGGCGCCGCATTGGCCAGAGCGTTGGCCAACACCTGGCAGGCCACGCTGGCGCTGGGCGCCAACGGCAGCGGCCGCGCCGGTGTGTTTGATCTGAGCGCCAGCCGCGTGGCCTTGGTCGATAACGCAAGCCAGACGCCGGTCGGCGCGTTCGGCATCACCGCCCAGGCCCTGCGCGACAGCCAGGCCGGCAGTGTGCTGCTGGGTGGGCGCAGGGCAGCAACCACGGCCGTGGGCGAGGGTGCAGCCAGCGTGAGCGCGTTTGTGGTCGACAGCAGCGGCACCCAGGCGCTCAGCGTGCAACTGGCCGGTGCCGGCCTGGTGCTGGAGGAGCTGATCCTGGCCAGCGCCGGCACGCTGGACATTGCCGCCGGAAGCCGGCTGGCGGCCAGCGCGGGCGGCGGCAGCCTGGGCGGGCGCACGCTGCTGGCCGATGGCGATGGCGCGCTGGCCGTGGTCAGCGCCAATGCGCTGCCGGTGCAGCGCAGCGGCGCGGCATTGGCCGGTGGCAGCCTGCGCATCGGTGCCGGCGCCCAGTTGGCCGGCGCCCATGTGCAGCTCGACGCCACCGGCGCGCTGCAACTCGACCGCAGCATGGGCCTGGACGCTGCAGCGCTGGG
>JANNMP010000419.1:0-3379 GCA_031398015.1 Burkholderiaceae bacterium | reverse complement strand
TGTTGACACGCTCCATTTCGGTCTGGATCAGCGCCTGCACCTCGGGCGCCTTGGTCAGGCTGGCATAGTTGCTGAACGGCACATCGTTGTCCTGTGCGTATTTTTCTACGTTTTCCTGGTCGATCATGATGATGACGGTCAGATAGGGCCGTTTGTCGCCGATCACCACCGCGTCGGTCACATAGGGGCTGAACTTGAGCTGGTTCTCCCACTCGCTGGGCGTCACGTTCTTGCCACCGGCGGTGATGATGATGTCCTTCATGCGGTCGGTGATGTAGAAGTAGCCGTCGTCATCGACCCGGCCCACGTCGCCGGTGTGCAGCCAGCCGTCGGCGTCGATCGCCTCGGCGGTCTTGTCGGGCAGGTTCAAATAACCCGCAAAGCGGTTGGCCCCGCGCAGCTGGATTTCAAACGTGCCGGGCGCAATGCGCATCTCGATGCCCGGCCCGGGCAGGCCGATGCTGCCTGGGCGCAGCGCATCGCCGGGGGTGATGGTGCCGCCGCCGGTGGTCTCGGTCATGCCCCAACCTTCACGCAGCGGGATGCCCAGCGCGAGGTACCAGCGGATCAGCTCGGGCGAGATCGGCGCGGCGCCGGTCAGTGCCATGTGCACACGGTCCAGGCCCAGCGCGCGGCGCACGTTGTTGAGCACCAGCCAACGCGCCAGCCGGTACTGCAGCGCCAGGGCGCCGCCCGGTTGCCGGCCTTGCACCTGCAGCGTGGCCACCTGCTGGCCCAGGCCGATGGCCCAGGCATAGGCGGCGCGCTGGCTGGCGCTGGCCTCTTTGAGCGTGATCATCACGGTGGAGTACATCTTCTCCCACACTCGCGGCACGGCAAAGAACACATGCGGCTGCACCTCACGCACGTTGTCGAACACGGTCTCGGGGTTCTCGACGAAGTTGATCACCGAGGCGCGGAAGATCGGCACGTATTCGCCGATCAAGCGTTCGGCGATGTGGCACAGCGGCAAGAAGGCCACCCGTTCTTCATGGCCCGGCAGGCCCTCGAACAGCCCGCCGTTGACACCCGACAAGGTGGCGCAGAGGTTGGCGTTCGTCATCATCGCGCCCTTGGGCCGGCCGGTGGTGCCCGATGTGTAGACCAGCACCGCCAGGTCTTGCGCACCACGGCTGGCCAGGCGCTGTTCGATCAGCGTGGGCTGCTGCACCAGCAGCGCGCGGCCCAGCGCCCGCAGCGCGGCCAGGCTCAACACCTGCGGGTCATCGAACTGCGCCAGACCTTCCATGTCGAACACGATCACCTTGCGCAGCAATGGCAACTGGCTGCGCATCTCCAGCCATTTGTCGAGCTGCTCTTCGTCTTCAACGAACAGGTAGACGCTGGCCGAATCAGCGGCCAGGTATTGCAGCTGGCTGGCTGAATCGGTGGGGTAGACGCCGCTGACCACGCCACCCACCGATTGCGCCGCCAGGTCGGCCCACACCCATTCACGGCAGGTGTTGGCCAGCACCGACACCACCTCACCTGGCGCAAAGCCAAGGCTGACCAGACCGGCGCCGATCTCGCTGACGGTCTGGCCCACCTCGGCCCAGCTGTAGGCCTTCCAGATACCCAGGTCCTTCTGGCGCATCATCACCTTGGGGCCATGCTCTTTCACGCGTTGCCAGAACATCTTGGCCAGGGTGTCGAAGGGCAGCGCTTCCACCACCCAGCCTGGACGGTTGGCCGTGACGATGCGGTGCGGGTCAAGTGCGGTGCTCACTGCATCATCTCCAGGTCTTCTTCTTCTTCCAGCGCCGCTCGCCGCGCACGCCGGTTTCCTTCATGCCGAGGTAGAACTCGCGGATGTCGTCTTTCTCGCGCAGCACATCGCAGCGGTCCTCCATCACGATGCGGCCGTTCTCCAGCACATAGCCGTAGTCGGCTGCGTTCAGCGCCATGTTGGCGTTCTGCTCGACGAGCAGGATGGTGGTGCCACGCTCGCGGTTGATGCGCACCACGATCTCGAAGATCTCCTTGGTCAGCTTCGGGCTCAGGCCCAGGCTGGGTTCGTCCAGCAGGATCAATTGCGGCTGGCACATCAGCGCCCGGCTGATCGACAGCATCTGCTGCTGGCCGCCCGACAACAAGCCGGCGCCCTGGGCCGCCCGTTCACGCAGGATGGGAAAGTAGCCATACACCTGCTCGATGTCGCGGGCCACGCCGTCGCGGTCATTGCGGGTGTAGGCGCCCATCAGCAGGTTGTCTTTGACGCTCAGCAGCGGGAACACCTCGCGCCCTTCGGGCACATGGGCCAGGCCGCTGCGCACGATCTCGGCGGGGTCATTGCCGGTGATGTCGGCGCCTTTGAACGTGATGCTGCCCCGCGTGGGGTCGAGCACGCCCGAGATGGTTTTCAGGATGGTGCTCTTGCCCGCGCCGTTGCTGCCCAGCACGGTGGCGATTTCGCCGGCGCGCACCTTCAGGCTGACACCGCGGATGGCCTTGATCGGGCCGTAGGCGCTCTCGATATTCGCCACCGCCAGCAGGATCTCGTCAGCCATGCGTCAGGCCACCTTTCTGCGCAATGACGACACGTCATCGACCGAGCCGAGATAGGCCTCGATCACCCCGGGGTGGCTCTGCACCTCGGCCGGTGTGCCCAGGGCCAGCTTTTCGCCCTGGTTCATCGCCAGCACCCGGTCACTGACGCGTGAGACCAGGCTCATGTCGTGCTCGACCATCAACACGGTGATGCCCAGCTCGGTCTTGATGTCCTGGATCCACCAGGCCATGTCTTCGGTTTCTTCCACGTTCAGGCCCGACGATGGTTCGTCCAGCAGCAGCAGCTTCGGGCGGGTGCACAGTGCCCGCGCCAACTCCACCACCTTGCGCTTGCCGTAGGGCAGGCCGGCAACAAAGCTGTCGCGCAGCGGCTGCAGGCCCAGCAGCTCGATCACCTGCTCGGCACGCAGGCGCGCGCCGAGTTCGGCTTGGCGTGTGGCCTTGGTGAAGAACAGGTTGCTCCAGAAGCCGGCGCCGCGGTGGATGTGGTGGCCGATCAGCAGGTTCTGCAGCACGGTGGCGTTTTCGAACAGCTCGATGTTCTGGAAGGTGCGGGCAATGCCGAGTGCGGCGATGTCATGCGGCGGCTTGTCGCTGAGCAGCTGGCCTTCGAAGTGCAGCGTGCCGGTGGTGGGCGTGTAGATGCGGCTGATCAGGTTGAACACCGTTGTCTTGCCGGCACCGTTGGGGCCGATCAGGGTGAACACCTCGCCACGCTGCACATCGAAGCTGACCTTGTTGACGGCCAACACGCCGCCAAAGCGCACGCTCAGGTCGCGTGCGCTGAGCAAGGGGCTCGTGTTGTCAGACACGGTACCGGTCATTTCAGCCGCTCTGATTTGGCATACGACTTCTGCCGCTTGAACATGCC
>JANNMP010000392.1:0-2405 GCA_031398015.1 Burkholderiaceae bacterium | reverse complement strand
CCCTGGTGGCCGATGCCGGCCGGCTGGTCATCGGCGGCATGCCTGGCGGGCGCAGCAGCGGCCAGCGGCTGGGGCAGGGCGCCAGCCTGCTGCTGTCGGGCGCCACGCTGCAGCAGGCCGGCCATGTCGATTTGCCCGGCGGGCAACTGACCTTGTTGGCCAGCGGCCAAGCGGTTGCGCCCGGTGGCGGCGCAGCGCTGGAATTTGCACCGGGCTCCACCACCTCGGTGGCTGGGTTTGTGGTGGCCACCACCGCCGCTGCAACCGTGGTCGGCCAGCCCGGCAGCCTGCAGGCCAGCGCCGCAAGCGGACGCATCGACCTGCTGGGCACACTGGATGCAAGCGCCGCCGCCGTGGCTGGCGGCGGTGACGGTGGCCAGATCGACCTGCGCGCGGTGGGCCCCGGCGGTGCACTGCGGCTGCGCCAAGACCTGGCCAGCGGCTCGGATCCGGCCGGTGTGCTGCGTGCCCAGGGCGGCAGCGCTGCCAGTGAGCGTGGTGGCCGTTTGCAGATCGATGTGGCGACCATGCCCTCGGCCGACGACGCCGCCCGCGCGTCGACCGCCGGTGGCATCAGCCAGGGCTTCGACCTGCGGGTGCGCAACGGTGACGTTGTCTTGCGCAGCGGGCTCACGGCTGCGCAAGTCTCGCTGGCGGCCGACGCTGGCAACCTGGCCCTGGCCGGCGCCCGGCTCGATGCCCGTGCGCCCAGCGGCGGCGTGGTGGCGCTGGCTGCCGGCGCCGATTTGCTGGTCGATGCCAACAGCCATGTCGACGCCCGCGCCTTGCGCGCCGGTGCCAACGGCGGCGACGTGCTGCTGGCCAGCGGCCAGGGCCGCCTGCGCCTGGCCCCTGGGGCGCGGGTGGATGCCGGCGGTGACGATGCTGGCGGCGGCCGCATCGTGCTGCGGGCAGGCCGAGAAGCCGCAGCGGCTGCCGGCGGTGCGTCGGTGCGCATCGACCCGCTGGACACCAACCGCTTGCAAGCCGGCGAGGTGGTGGTGGAGGCGGTGCAGGTGTACAGGCAGGTGTCTGCCAACAGCGCCAGCCGCGACATCAACAACATTGCGGCTGGCAACAGCAGCATCGCCGGCAGCAGCGTCAGCCTGGGCCAGGCCAGCGTGGCCAGCGACAACGCGGCCCTCATGGCCCAAGCCGGCACCGTGTTGGCGGGGCTGGGTGTGGCTGCCGCCGACGGGCACCGGGTGCGGCTGGCGCCTGGTGTCGAAGTGCAGGCCAGCGGCGCGCTGACCGTGGCCACCGACTGGGCGCTCAACGACGCGCGCAGCGGCGCCGCAGCCGGTGTGCTGACACTGCGCGCGGCCGGGCCGCTGCTGGTCAACGGCAGCATCAGCGACGGCTTTGCCGGCAGCGCCAGCACGGCGGCCATGCTGGACAAGCCACATGCCTGGTCATTGCGCCTGGCTGCCGGTGCGGACTTGTCATCTGCCCTGCCGCTGACCCTGCAAGACGCAGCCAGCCTGCCCGCCATGGCCGCTGCGGGTGATTTGACCGTGGCCGCCGGCCGCCTGCTGCGCACCGGCGCCGGCTCGCTGCAACTGGCCGCCGCACGTGATCTGGGTTTTGGCGCTGGCTCCACGTCGACCGCGCCCGGCTTGGTCTATGTGGCAGGCCGGCCAGCGGCCGATGCCGACGGCCTGCAGGCGGCGCTGTTCGCTGTCCAGTCGGCACGGCCACAGTTCACCGAGCGAGGCGGCAGCCTCGGCTTGCGGGCCGGGCGTGACATCGTGGCGGCTGAATCGCCACAGCTGATCAACAACTGGCTCTGGCGCAGCGGCCTGCTGAGCAACCGCGACGGGGAAGAGGGTCTCTACGCGGCCAACGCCCACCTGGCCTGGTGGCCACAGTTCAACCGCCTGCGGCAGACGGCCGCCTCGTTCGGCGGTGGTGACCTGCAGGCCAGCGCCGGCCGCGACATCGTCAACCTGCAGGCCATGCTGCCCACCCAGGGCTGGGCCGACAGCCGGGTGGCGGCCGACGCCAGCCTGCGCATCGGCGGTGGCGGCAACATGGACGTGTTGGCCGGGCGTGATGTGCTGGGCGGGCAATTCCTGGTCGGCGCGGGCAGCGGCCGGCTGGCGGCTGGCAGCGCGGTGGCAGCTGCCGAGCAGAACAGCCGGTTGAAGGCCCCGCTGCTGGCACAGATGGACGGTGCCAGCTGGTCGGTGTTGGCGCGCACTGGCCTGTCTGTCACCGGCAGCGTCAACCCGACGGCAGCCCCGGCGCCGCTCGACGATGTGCGGGTGCCGCTGTCGGGCTTGTTTTACACCTGGGGTGCGGGTGGGGGCGCGGCGCTGCAGTTGCGCAGCCTGGCGGGTGATGTGGCGCTGACCGGCGGTGTCTCGGGCGCGCAACTGGCAGGCTATCGGCTGTCGTCGGCGGCC
>JANNMP010000376.1:0-4656 GCA_031398015.1 Burkholderiaceae bacterium | reverse complement strand
TGAAAAGCATGCTGACTTCGCGCAAGTCAGCGACATCTTCGGCTTTCGCATCGTGGTGCCGCAGCTGATGGACGGTTATCTGGCGCTCGGCACGCTGCACCAGCTGTACAAGCCGGTGCCCGGGCGCTTCAAGGACTACATCGCCATCCCCAAGGCCAACGGCTACCAGAGCCTGCACACCACCCTGGTCAGCCCGCTGGGTACGGCGGTGGAGTTCCAGATCCGCACCGAGCCAATGCATGCGGTGGCCGAGACTGGCATCGCCGCGCACTGGCTGTACAAGCGTGACACCAAGGTGGGCAAGAACGGCAGCGGCGCCGGTGAAGCCCAGCGCCTGGGCGCGATGTGGCTGAAAAGCCTGCTCGACATCCAGGACGAAACCCGCGACGCGGCCGAATTCTTGGAGCACGTGAAGATCGATCTGGTGCCCGAGGCGGTGTATGTGTTCACGCCGATGAGCAAGATCCTGGCGCTGCCACGCGGCGCCACGGTGGTGGATTTTGCCTACGCCATCCACTCCGACGTGGGTGACCACTGCGTCGCCGCCAAACTCAATGGTGAGCCGGTGGCGCTGCGTACTGAGCTGAAAAGCGGCGATGTGGTCGAGATCGTCACCGCGCCGGGCGCCCGGCCCAACCCCAGCTGGCTGAACTTCGTGCGCACCGGCCGCGCGCGCAGCAAGATCCGCCACTTCTTGAAGACCATGGAGCATGAGGAAAGCCGCAGCCTGGGCGAGAAGCTGTTGGCCCAGGCGCTGCGTGCCGAGGGCCTGCTGCTGCCGTCGGCCGAGCTCGACGATGCGCCGGCCCAGGCCCTGTGGGGCGCGCTGATCCGCTGGAGCGGCAACCGCAGCCGGGCTGACCTGCTGGTCGACATCGGCCTGGGCCGCAAGATTGCCACCATCGTGGCCAAACGCCTGGCGCTGCTGTTGGCCGAGCGTGGCACCCGGCCCGACGCGGTGACGCTGACGCTCAACCGCTTCGGCAGCACGGTGGACGGCCCCGACGACGCCGCCGCACCACCACCGGGCGTGGTGATTGACGGCACCGAGGGCGCATCGGTGGTGTTGGCACCCTGTTGCCGGCCGATCCCGGGCGATGACATCCGCGGCTACCTGGGCCGGGGTGAAGGCCTGCTGGTACACACCGCCGACTGCAGCACCGGCCGCCGCCTGGCCGATCGTGACCCCGAGCGCTGGATCGCGGTCGAATGGGCCGAGCAGCCCAGCCGCCATTTCGAGACCAGCGTCAAGCTGCTGGTGAAAAACGGCAAGGGCGCGCTGGCGCAGATCGCCGCCGCCATCAGCGCCGCCGAGGCCGACATCAGCCACATCGAGATGGACAACGACCAGCAGGACGACGCCACCGAGCTGACCCTGCTGCTGGCCGTGCGTGACCGCCAGCACCTGGCCGACGTGCTGCGCACCGTCAAGCGCAGCCCGCCGGTGCTGAAGGCGGCGCGCGTCAAGCCCTGACGCCGGGTCAGCCCGGCGGTGGGTAGGCCACCGCCAGCACGTCAAGCACCTCCACGCCGCCGGGCGTCTGCAGCTTCACCTCGTCGCCGACACGCGCTTTCAGCAGGGCGCGTGCGATGGGTGAGATCCAGCTCACTTCACCGGCCAGGTTGTCGGCTTCGTCGATGCCCTTGATGGTGATGCAACGTTCTTCACCACGCGCATTGGCATACGTGACGGTGGCGCCGAAGAAGACCTGGTCATGGCCGTGGTGCAGGCTCGGGTCGGCCACCTCGGCAATGTCGAGCCGCTTGGTGAGAAAGCGGATGCGGCGGTCGATCTCGCGCAGCCGCTTCTTGCCGTACAGGTAGTCGCCGTTCTCGCTGCGGTCGCCGTTCTTGGCTGCCCACGACACGGTTTCCACCATCTTCGGCCGCTCGCTGTCGATCAGCGCCATCAGCTCGCTGCGCAGGCGCTGGTAGCCGGCGGGTGTGATGTAGTTCTTGCCACCCGGCGGCAGCGGCGGCAGGCCGGGCAGGCCGTCGTCATCGTCGGCGTCGCCTTCGGGCTCTTTGGTGAAGGCTTTGTTCATGTCAGACGTGATTGGTGTGGCTGGTGTGGCTGGTGTGGCTGGTGTGGCAGGTGTGGCAGGTGAGGCAGGTGGACGGATGTGTCAACACATGACATCATATTGCGCAGTCAATCTACACTCAATGGTGAATGCATGGCGCATTTGAGCATCCGCGGCCTGGATGATTTGGCGTTGGCAGAACTCAAACGCCGCGCTGGTCAACAGAATGCCAGTGTCAATGCCCTGGTGCTGCAGTTGATCGACCAGGCCCTGGGCCGGGCGCCGGCACGCGCCGCACTGCGCCGCCACACTGACCTGGACATGCTGGCTGGTTGCTGGACCGCTGACGACAGCGCAGAGTTTGCGCAAGCCACGGCGGCCTTTGGTGAGGTCGATACCGGTTTGTGGAAGTGAGACGTGCGCCCCATCCTGGTTGACACCAATGCCTACGCGGCCTTCATGCGCGGCGACGCTGTCATCGTCGAGCTTGTCGCCCATGCCGACGCGCTGCGACTGAACACCGTGGTTCTGGGTGAGTTGCTGGGTGGCTTTGCGGCCGGCAACCGCGAGGCCAGCAACCGTGGGCAGCTGTCGCGCTTTTTGGCCTCACCGCGTGTGTCGGTGCTGCCACTCACCGCGAACACCGCCGACAGCTACGCGTTGGTGTACAGCACCCTGCGCCGCAAAGGCCAGCCCATTCCCAGCAACGATTTGTGGATCGCCGCAAGCGCGCTGGAACATGGCTGCGGCCTGCTGACACTGGATGCGCACTTCCGGCAGGTTGACGGGCTGCGGGTGGGCGTGCGGCTTGAGGATTTCTTGCCCTGAAGCCAGCGCTGAGACACCATGAACCTGCACCGCCTCGACCTCGTCTCGCTGTCGTTGTTCAGCCTTGTTGTGCGCACGGGCAGCATCAGCCGCGGTGCCGAGCTGGCGCACCTGGCCGTGGGTGCGGCCAGCAAGCGCATCTCCGACCTGGAAGACGCCGTCGGCTCTGAGCTGTTCGAACGCCATTCACGCGGCGTCACCCTGACGCTGGCGGGCCAGGCGCTGCACCGCCATGCGCTGCGAATCCTGGCCGATGTCGATCACCTGGCGGCTGACCTGTCCGACCATGCGTCGGGCATCGTCGGCGTGGTGCGGCTGGTGGCCAACACCTCGGCGGTGACGCAGTTCCTGCCGGCCGACCTGGCGCGCTTTGTTGCCGCGCATGCCGGCATCCGCATCGAGATGGACGAGACCAACAGCCGCGAGGCGGTGCTGGCGGTGGTGGACGGCCGCGCCGACATCGGCATCTTTGCCGAGCGCACGCCCACCTTCGGCCTGCAGACGGTGCATTACCGGCATGACCAGCTGGTGCTGGTGGTGCCGGCGGGGCACGCGCTGGCGGCGCAGGCGCTGCAAGCTCCGCTGCAAGATCCGCTGCCCCCGCTGCCCCCGCTGCCGCCACTGCCGCCGCTGCCGTTTGCCGACGTTGCCGACCTCGACTTCGTCAGCCTGCCACCCGAGACCTCGCTGGCCCAGCGCCTGGCCAGTGAAAGCACCGCCATCGGCCGCCGGCTGCGGGTGCGCATCCATGTGCGCAGCTTCGACGCCATGTGCCAGATGGTGGCCGCCGGCCTGGGTGTGGCGGTGCTGCCCGATGCAGCCGTGCAGCCGCACCTGCGCTCGATGGGCCTGGTGCGCATCATGCTGGCTGACCCCTGGGTGCAGCGTGAGCTGTTGATCGGCGTGCGCGATCTGGCGGCGCTGGCGCGGCCGGTGCGGCAGCTGCTGGACCATCTGATCGCACCAGCAGCGGGTTAACCCGCGATTTCGCCGCTGGCGAAAGCAGGTCTCGCGAACCGGTCATTCCGCTGGGCGGCCGTGATTTTCACAATCACGCCAACCCCACGCACCGACCGCCATGGCCACCCCCACCGCCGCGACCACCACCGCCACCTCCGCCACCTCCGCCACCTCCACCACCACCGCCGCCGCGTCGCAGACGCTGTTCCACAAGCTCTGGGCATCGCACCTGGTTGAGCAGTCCGGCGACGGTGAAGCCCTGCTCTACATCGACCGCCACCTGGTCTATGAGGTCACCAGCCCGCAGGCGTTCGAAGGCCTGCGCATCGCCGGCCGTCAGCCCTGGCGGCGAGAGACGGTGCTGGCCACCGTTGACCACAACGTGCCCACCACGCCGGCCGAGCGCGCCAGCATCGACGCCATCGCCGACCCGCTGTCGCGCCTGCAGGTGCGCCAGCTCGACACCAACTGCCGCGATTTCGGCATCACCCAGTTCGGCATCACCAGCCGGCAGCAGGGCATCATCCATGTCATCGGCCCCGAGCAGGGCGCCACGCTGCCGGGCATGACGGTGGTGGCCGGCGATTCACACACCAGCACACATGGCGCGTTTGGCGCGCTGGCGTTTGGTGTCGGCACATCGGACGTCGAGCATGTGCTGGCCACGCAGACGCTGACCATGCGGCCGATGAAGACGATGCAGGTGATGGTCAACGGCGCACTGCCGCCGGGCGTGACCGCCAAAGACCTGATCCTGGCGATCATCGGCCGCCTGGGCACCGCCGGTGGTACTGGCCATGCCATCGAGTTCAGCGGCAGCACCGTGCGCGCGCTGTCAATGGAA